>JAGOCT010000157.1 GCA_017998585.1 Candidatus Cloacimonadota bacterium
CATTTGCACTCCATCTGCGCCTAAATCCATAATTTTTTTTATATCTGCGCCTGTATATACACCACCACCAGCAACTAAAGCAATCTTTTGATTGTATTTTTCTTCAAGTGGTATAATCTCAGCTTTGATTTCTGGAACCAGTTTTTCTAATGCAAAATTAGGATCGTCAATCTGTTCAGGTTTAAACCCTAAATGACCGCCCGCTTTTGGACCTTCGACTACAATTACATCCGGCACTCTTGAAAATTTTTCTGCCCAGTGTTGAATAAGTAATTTGGTAGCTCTTGCAGAAGAGACAATCATTCCGATCTTTGTTTTTGCTTTTTGCAAATATTCATTCGTGATGCTTTCGGGAAGTTTTAAAGCCAGCCCTGCGCCCATAAATATAATATCAATGTTTTCTTCAAAAGCGGTTTTTAACATATCATCAAAATTGGAAAGAGCAACCATAATGTTAAGGCCAATGATCCCCTTACTTAGTTTTCTGGCATTCTGAATTTCTTCTTTTAACATTTGGGTATTCGCTTCCGGATAATTTTTTCCGGAAACAGGTCTCATCGCACCCAGTCCAACGGTTGAAATCACACCAATACCTCCGGCATTAGCCACTGCAGATGCCAGTCCGGACATTGATATACCTACTCCCATTCCGCCTTGTATGATCGGAATTTTGGCAATTAGGTCTCCAATTTTTAATTCAGGTAATAATTTATTCATTATCTCTCCATTGCAAAGATTTACTCTGCTCATTTGTTTAGAAAGGTATTTGACAAGTCTGTATATGAAATTTTTATATAAATACAGAATACGATCTTTCTATATTGAATACTAATATCATACAGCATCAAATTATGTCAAATAAAATGAATTAAATTTATTATTTCAATGTGCTTCCGCCCAGTTCTTACCTACACCGGCTTCTACTAAAAGTCTGACTTTTTGATTGAACTGTTCTTCCAGTGAGTTCTCCATAATCTTCTGAATAATTTTAACAGTTTCTTCAACAATTTCTTTATGGATTTCAAAAACAAGTTCGTCATGAACCTGAATAATCATCTTCACTTTTGGATTATCTTTGAATAGTTCATGTAAACGAATCATGGCAATCTTTATCACATCGGCTGCAGTACCCTGAATCGGCATATTAACCGCTATTCTCTCCGCTTCAGACTTAATCATTTGATTGGATGAATGGATATTAGGCAAGGGTAATTGTCTGCCAAAAAGGGTTTCTACATAAGATTCCCTGCGGGCAAACTCTTTTTGTTTTTCGATAAAACTGATGATTTTAGGGAATTTATCATAATAGTCTTTGATAAAGTCTTTTGCTTCGTTCATAGAAATACCCAGTTCTTTTGAGAGAGACTGGGGACCCATGCCATAAATAATGCCAAAATTAATGATTTTTGCCTTTCTTCTCTCGTCAGAGGTGATATCCTTCAAGTCTTTATGAAAAATGATGGCAGCCGTTCTACTGTGAATATCTTCATTATTCTGAAAAGCTGACAACATATTTTCATCTTCGGCTATTAATGCCATCAAACGCAATTCTATCTGTGAATAATCTGCAGCCACAATCACATAATCATTATTTTGAGGAATGATTGCCCTTCTCATCTCTCTGCCTAACTCGGTTCTGACAGGTATATTCTGCATATTGGGGTTTGAGCTGGACAAGCGACCGGTAGAAGTAACCGTTTGATTAAAAGAAGAATGAATTCTGCCTGTTTTGTTTTTAATCAGTTTTGGAAAAGCATCAATATAAGTGTTTAACAATTTACTGAGCTGTCGATACTCTATCAATTTTTGAGCGATCAAGTGTTCTTCTGCCAGTTTTTCAAGTACATCATTGTCAGTAGAATAACCGGTTTTTGTCTTTTTTACTGCTTTGATCTGCATATTCTCAAAGAGTATATGACTCAGTTGCTGAGTTGAATTAATATTAAATTCTTCTCCGGCTATCTGATAGATTTCTTTTTGCAGATCAAGCAACTGATTACCTGTCTTTGCTGATAACTCATTTAAGAGAGGAACATTGATAAAAACACCGTTTCTCTCCATATCTGCCAACACTTTTATAAGTGGAATCTCAATATCATAATACAGTTTATCAAGTTTTTTGTTAAGCAACTCATCATTAAATCGTTTGTAAAGCCTGTAACTGATCCAACTGTCTTCAGCAGAATAACGGCAAGCCTGATTGACTTCCACGGTATCAAAGGTCAGTTGCTTTTTGCCTTTACCGATCAGCTGATCAATCGGAATCATTTCATAATCAAATTCGTTCAAGGCACAAGAATCGAGACTCAAACGGCTTCTGCCCGGATCGAGAATGTAAGCAGCCAACATCGTATCAAAAATCGGATTGCATATATCCCATCCATGATTATAAAAGACTTCATAATCAAACTTAAAATTATGTCCGATAATCAGTTTGTCTGAGAAAGCTTCTTTCAACATGGATACAGCAATTTCCGTATCAAGGTTCTGGGCAAACAGATGAGCGACAGGGATATAATAAGCATTCTCTTCATCAAAACAAAAAGAAATTCCTACTAAATTCGCGAACAAAGATTCGACAGAATCTGTCTCGGTATCCAGAGCAATAGCCTTGGCATCTTTAATCTTTTCTAAAACGGCTGCCAATGCATCTTCTGTATCCAGGAGTATGGCATTAAATGAATTACTATTTCTTTGTTTCTCAATATGATCATCCTGAAGAACACCATTATCTGATGAAGCGATTTTAGGTAATAGTTTGCTGATCCGATCAGCCATGTATTTTAACTCATGCGCTATTAAATAATCCGTAGCCGGAGTAAGCTGTTCTATATTAAACTGATAGTTAAAAGAATTTAAATCTATCGGTGCATCCGTAATAATAGTCGCCAGTTTTTGTGAAAGATAGACATTTTCTTTAGAGCTTAATAATTTCTCTTTGGTAGATTTGGAACTGATCTTATCAATATTGATATAGAGATTGTCTATGTTTTTAAATTCCTGTAAGAGAGGTGTCGCTGTTTTTGGACCGATCCCTTTAGCTCCAGGTATATTGTCAGCAGAATCCCCTACCAGTGCGAGATAGTCAATAAACTGTTCAGGGAGGATCTCATATTTTTCAATGATTGAGGCTTTATTGTATATCTTTTCGTTTTTAGGGTCATAAATCATGATAGAATCATTGACCAGCTGAGCGTAATCTTTATCACCGGTTATAATGATAACATTATACTGATCTTGATTTTGTACAGCAAGAGTACCCAGAATGTCATCCGCTTCATAACCAGCCATTGATATCTCTTTCATGCCGATTAGTTCAAAAAACTCTTTGATCATTTCTATCTGAATAATCAGATCATCCGGCATTGGCGGTCTGTGTATCTTATACTGTTCAGTTAGCTGATGTCTGAAAGTCGGTTCTTTCCTGTCAAAAGAAATGGCAATTTGAGTAGGTTTAAACTGATCGATAATCTTTAAAAATGAATTGATTACTCCATTCAGAGCACTAACAGGAGTGCCTTTAGAATTGATCAATGGATTATTTATAAATGCATAATATGAACGGTAAGCTAATGCTGTACCATCAATTAAATAAAGCGTCTCTTTCATGGTATATCCTTTTTATGATTTTCCGTTATTCTTTCGTCTTGAAGGTTTATATTCTTCTTTATTATCAGGTGCCGGAGAATTTTCTGTTAAATCACCGGTATCATACTGACTCTCCAATTCATTAATTCTGTCTCTGAGTTCGGCAGCTAGTTCAAAATTAAGGTTTTGGGCAGCTGTTTTCATTTCTTTTTTCAAAATCTTTAAAATATCGTTCATGGAATCGAGATGGAGATAGGGTTTGACTTCTTCCATTTTCTCCTGTTTTTTGTTACTGTCATACTGTTGATAGCCTTCAGCAACAGATGTGGACTGTAATATATCTTCAACAGATTTCTCAATTTGTTTAGGGATAATGCCATTTGCGATATTATATGCAAGCTGTTTTTCACGACGGCGATTGGTTTCGTCAATGGTATGTTTCATGGCATCGGTGATCTCATCGGCATAGAAAATAACGGTTCCCTCCACATGGCGGGCTGCACGGCCGGCTGTTTGTATGAGAGAGCGGGCAGAACGAAGAAAACCTGTTTTATCAGCATCCAGAACGGCCACTAAAGAGACTTCCGGTAAATCAAGCCCTTCTCTGAGCAGATTGATACCGATCAATACATCAAATTCTCCGAGACGAAGTTCTCTGATGATCTTTGATCTTTCGATGGTATCAATTTCACTGTGCAGATAACGTACTCTGATGCCAATGTCCGAAAAATATTTGCTTAAGTCTTCTGACATCCTTTTTGTAAGTGTTGTGACTAAAACTCTTTGTTTTTTTTCCGTTCTGATTCTAATTTCAGCGATCAGGTCGTCTATTTGATTACCAAGTGGTTTTACAATGATTTGCGGATCCAGTAAACCGGTAGGTCGGATAACCTGTTCAACAAACTCACCCTGAGTCTGGTAAAGTTCATAGTCTGATGGAGTTGCCGAAACGTAAACTACCTGATTGACTTTTTTTTCAAATTCTTCAAATTTTAAAGGTCTGTTATCAAATGCAGAGGGCAATCTAAATCCATATTCCACCAGATTTTTCTTTCTGGAATAATCTCCGGCATACATGGCTCTTACCTGTGGAACGCTCACATGAGATTCATCAATAAACATCAAAAAGTCTTTTGGAAAATAATCCAGCAAGCAGTATGGTGCACTACCAGGTTCTGCACCGGTTAAGTGTCTGGAATAATTTTCAATACCTGAACAAAAACCGATCTCTTTTAACATTTCCAGATCATATCGTGTACGTTGCTCAATTCTCTGAGCTTCTATCAATTTATTCTGTTCATTAAATGAGCGAATTTGTTTATTGAGCTCGGTTTCAATTGAAATAGTTGCTTTATCCAATCTTTCTTTTGACATCACAAAGTGATTAGCCGGATAAATCGGATAGGATTCCACTTCTTCAAGTACATGACCCGATATTGGATTGAGACGGTTAATCTTTTCAATCTCATCCCCAAAAAAT
>JAGOCT010000158.1 GCA_017998585.1 Candidatus Cloacimonadota bacterium
ACTGTCTTTACCGTTAAAAAGAGGCAAATGGTATTATTATTCCAAAAATTCAGGCACCCAGAATCAGTGGGTCACTTATCGAAAAAGAGAACTGGATGGAGAAGAAGAACTGTTATTTGATCCTAATACGCTTTCAGAAGACGGAACAACTAAAGCCTTTCGATTAGCGGTATCCACTGACAGACGCTATTTCTTTTACAGTATCTCAAAAGGCGGAGGTGATGATTCTGATGTATGGATTTATGATACAGAGACAAAGACTTTTTTAGACGAAAAGCTGCTCAATGCCAGACATACTGATATTGCATGGTACAAAGAAGGTTATCTTTACAGCCATTATGATGAGGAAGCCGATAATCTCAAAGCTAACAAGAATCAGCGGGTTTTTTATCACAAATTAGGTGATTCTTTTGAAAATGATGTCTTACTATATGAAGACCCGGAGCATCCTTTCAGATATCATTCCGGTTGGGTCTCTGATGATGAGAAATATATGTTTATTTATGTCTCTGAAGGTACCAGCAATAACAAAATTCTTTATAAAGACCTGACAGTTAAAGAAAGTACCTTTAAAGCGATTTTTGATACTTTTGATTATAATTGCCATCTCATGGATTCATTCAAAGAAGATGAGTTCTATGTTAGAACCAATATGAATGCTAAGAATTACCAACTACTAAGAGTTAATCTGAAACAGGAAGAAATCATTCCTGAAGTCATTATTCCAGAGAGAGACTATTTACTGGAAAGTGTTCTGCCTGTAGATAATAAGTTAATTGTCTCTTATATTAAGGATGTCAGCTCAAAACTGGAAGTAATGGATACAGAAGGCAATTATCTCTATGATATAGAGATGCCATATCAGGGAAATGCTGATTTTCATAATGATAAAAAAGAAGATAAAGAGATATGGTTCAGTTTTAGTTCATACACGCGACCTGATGAATACTACCATTATGATGTAGAAAATCATAGGTTGACTTTTTATCATCGTGATCAGATTAAAGCAGATGTAGAAAAATATCAGTCTGAGCAGATATTTTATCCATCCAAAGATGGAACTCAGGTTCCCATGACGCTAATCTATAAAAAAGGAATGCAAAAGAACGGACATAATCCGACTTATCTTTATGCTTATGGCGGATTTAATCATGCCCTGATGCCTTATTTCAATGAAGCGAAGATTCCTTTTCTGGAAAGAGGTGGGATTTTTGTCATTGCCAATATTCGTGGTGGTAATGAGTATGGAGAAGACTGGCATTCACAGGGTTGTTTACTCAATAAGCAGAATGTTTTTGATGATTTTATCGGTGCCGGAGAATATCTGATTGAACAGGGATATACTTGTTCTGAAAAACTGGCGATTGCCGGAGGATCAAATGGTGGCTTATTAATTGGAGCTGTCATGACGCAGAGACCTGAATTATTTAAAGTCGCTCTGCCGATGATGGGCGTGCTGGATATGATTCGTTATCACAAGTTTACTTGTGGATGGGGCTGGATGGTGGAATACGGTAACCCCGACGAAGAGATTCATTTTAATAATCTGATCAAATACTCACCATTACATCATATTAAGGAAGGAGTTCGTTATCCTGCTACCATGGTGGTAACGGCTGACCATGATGACCGTGTGATACCTGGTCACTCTTTCAAATTTGCAGCCACACTTCAGGAAAAAGGTTCTAATGAGACACCACTTCTGCTTTATACCCAGATTCAATCCGGGCATGATGCCAGTAACTTGAGAAAATACTACGAATTGAATGCGGACTGCTGGACTTTTGTGTTTAAATATTTGGGGATGTAATATGGATAACCACGAAAAACACTAAATACACGAAAAGCAAAAGAATAGGGAATGTAAGAATAGGTCTAAGACGCTGATAATTCAGATATTAACGGATTAGTATTGAGAATATTATCTGTTTAATCAGTAAAATCCGCGTCATAATGATAAATAGGAGGTTTAGGGTATGGTAAATTTTAACGATTTTTATATGGAATTTATGGGTATTGAAACTGATCGATTGAGAAAGGATATATTTAATATATTTCCTTCATTGTTCAGAGAACAACCAATATGTAAACAGCATTTTTTTCCGGTAATCATCACTGAATGGGAGGGATATAGAATATGCTCTTGTACTCAAGAAATGTATCATTTTATTCAAAATAAATCAGAGCAGGAAGCAGAAGAAATTCTTAATGAACGCTATTCTGAATTAAACTGGATTCAGTATCGCAGATATGCACTTGAAAATCAGCAGGAAGAGATGGATAGCATAGCACTTGCTTTATCACTTAACCTTTACTTAAGAATTGCTAAAGACAAATGTGAACATCATATCCATCCTGATACCTATGAGATGCTCAAACAGGAATTGATTCAAGTGGTAATTGATGAATCCAGGATAGCCTCACAGGCTTATGTCTCCGATTTGATAGCCGGCGCAGCCAATATCGCTGTTTCGACCCATGAACAGTTTCGATCAAAAGGTTATGCCAAAGAAGTGGTTAAAAGTGCAGTCAATTATGCATTGAGAAAGGATCATTTACCGCTTTATCTGGTCAGAGAAGACAATACTGCTTCGATTCGGGTAGCAGAATCAGTGGGTTTTAAACTCAAATCTCTCGAATATTGCGGATACTGGAAATCCTGAATTGTTCTTTGACGCGGATTACGCTGATTTTAATATTGAGCGCTTTGAAATAGAACGATTAAGATCATTAGACACGGATTACGCTGATTTTAAGGACAAAAAGTTATTAACATACTTTTTAAGTAACGACTCAGGTACTTTTAAATAAACCAAAACAGGTAATCACTTTTTAATAAGAGTCTATAAGGGAATAGCAGAGATTTGCAAAATGAAACAAAGTGATATGCCGAAAATCCGCTTTGGAGAACTGTATGATACACAGATCAGGATACTTTTCTTTTTTTTTCGGATGTACGGCTTATACCACACCGTCACTTCGTGCCACTCCTCCAGAACCTGTGCAAAAATGCAGATTTTATCATGCCGCACCTACGGCGCTTGAACATAACTCACTATTTACCCGTGGTTTCACCACGGGATAGGATTCTGACATTCCTCCGGAACTCTTGTTTTTGCACAGACTCTCCAGAGCCCGAGCAAAAATGCTGGTTTTATTCTATCGGACTTGGTTCAACTTTAATGATTCAGAATAGTAACAGTAATTCGAATGAGAAACAATGTCTTGCTTTGAGTAGTATTGGTGCTTTGACCGGACATTACTTTTATGAAAAAAAACTGAAACGGACTTATTCAAAAAAAGAAAATGATGAAAGCAGTCAGTTTTCTCTGGATACTTTCATAAATCCAATGGCTTATCAGACAAATCATCCTGTTTTGACTTTTAAGTTAGATTTTTAATATTTATCTTCATACATGGTGAGACTGTTTCATTTGATACAATTTTTTAAAATACTTGATAGTAATTTTGAGCAATTTTGATGAAAATTATAATTTATAAGGGAAAAGGAAAGTATAAGGAAAGAAAGAGGAAACAATAAGGAAAGAAAAAGCTAAAATCATAGCAAATATCTATTTATAGGTGTATGTGAATATAAAATAAATAAATGTTGGTTCTAATCCTGTAAGAATTCTGTACTTAGATAAGCCTTTTGATTATAGTCAATGTTATTAAGTATAGGCTTATTCATTCATAAAAAGATAAAAACCGATTTGTAGGGGATGTTTGAAACGAAGTGACGTATATCCTGTCCCAAAATGTATAATGCTCTGATTTGTGCTTTAAATTGTTGTTTAGTGTTGATTTACGGTATTCAACATTGCTTCATTTTTAAAATCCCTCCTAATCGTATATACATTTGTCGAAAGACAGTTGCTTATTACTAGATAACATTGGCTACACCTTAAGGTATAAGTACTTAATTTTTGAAAAAAAAGATAGACATAATCAACTCATTGATTTTTTTGGTACTTATAAAGAATTACACAATTTAAAGTGAGGTTTTGTGAATAAGAAGCATTTTTTATTTGAACTTGGAACAGAAGAAATTCCTGCAGGCTATATTGGCAATGCCATTCAAAAATTTGAAGAACTCATTACTCAATCTCTCAGTGAAAATAAATTAAGTTATGAACAAATATTGACTTACACAACGCCACGGCGTATGGCTATTCTTGTAAAAGACCTTCAAATCCAACAGGCAGATGAAGTCATTGAAAAGACTGGTCCTGCCAAAAAGATTGCCATGGATGATAATGGTCAATTGACGAAACCTGGGCTGGGTTTTGTTCAGGGAGCTAAAGCCAGACCTGAAGATGTGTTTATCAAGGAAACTCCTAAGGGAGAATACATTGCCGTAAAGGTAGAAATAAAAGGGAAAAGTGTGCAGGATTTACTGCCTGAGATGCTAAAAAATGCCATTGATAAGATTTATTTTCCTAAATCAATGCGTTGGGGTTCATTGAATATACCATTTGCCCGTCCGATCCGCTGGATCATTGCCCTGCTGGACCGGGAAATTATTCCTTTTGAATATGCAGGGATAAAGGCATCCAATATTAGTCAGGGAAATCGTTTTTATCAGTTGGAAAGCAATACGCTGATATCAAATCCTGATCAGTACTTGACTCAGTTGAGAAAGGTCTTTGTAATTGCTGACCGCGAAGAGAGAAAAGGTCTGATTAGTGAGCAGATGACTTCTCTTTATAAAGATTCCCGTTTTAAGATTCAGGAAGACCAGAGACTGCTTGATCAGGTGACAGACCTGGTAGAATATCCGACTGCCGTTATCGCTTCTTTTGAAGCAAAATATCTGAGATTGCCAGAAAAAATTATAACTTCCACACTGACACAAAATCAGAAATATTTCGCTGTTTTAGATGAAAACAATCAATTAACAAATTACTTTGTTTTTATTTCTAACGGTAACCCTGAACATTCTGATATTATCAGAACAGGTAATGAAAAGGTTGTTCGTGCAAGATTGGAAGACGCAGAGTTTTATTATGATGAAGACCTGAAAAAGAGACTTGAATACTATGTGCAAAAATTGGATTCAGT
>JAGOCT010000159.1 GCA_017998585.1 Candidatus Cloacimonadota bacterium
ATTCGTCTCCAATTATTTCTTCTGCAGTGAGAATGTATTTGGAACGGGTTTCCAACCAGATAGAATCAACGCCCAGCTTACCAACACGCATTTTTGGACCAGGTAAATCAGCTAAAATACTGATAGAACGTTTACAGACTTCTGAGGCTTTTCTAAGCATTGTAATCGTCAAAGCATGCGTTTCAAATCCACCATGTGAATAATTAAGTCTGGCAACAGACATACCTGCATTTATTAACTGAATAATCTTCTCTATCGTATCTGATGAAGGTCCAATTGTACATACAATTTTTGTTTTGTGTAAGGGCAGGTGCATCTTATAATCCCCCTATATAAAATATCTTATGAATAAGATACTCTAAAGTGTTGATAAACCAAAGATTTTGTAATCATTTATTATACTTTTTTAATAATTTCTGATTCAAAATATGCTCATCCTTGATGACTCCTGACCAATCGGAAGCCAAGATGAGCAAAACCAACTCCTGGTATCGCCTCAAACCGATAATCTACCTTACAAAAATCAGCATAATTCATCCAGCTACCACCCCGTATCACTCGATATCTTCCCGGTGAAGATGCACAAAGAGATTTACTGCCTGATTTAGGATAAATGCCATACCAATCCTGACACCATTCCCAGACATTACCGCTCATATCATACAAGCCCAGCTCATTCGCTTTATTAAGTCCGACATTCATGCTCTGTTTTGCAGCGTTTTCTTTAAACCAGCCGACTTCAGGCAAATGATCTGATCCGGAAAAAACATATCCTTTAGACAGTTCTCCGCCTCTGGCTGCAAATTCCCATTCTGCTTCTGCAGGCAATCGGTAACCATCAGCGTTTATATTGCATATCACATCATTTCCATTAAAAGTATAATAAGACTCAAATCCTTCCAAAGCACTTAACCGATTACAGAACGCCACCGCATCAAACCACGAAATCTTTTCCACAGGTCTATCTTTTCCTTTAAAATACGAGGGGTTACAGTCCATGACGATCTCCCATTCTCTTTGAGTAACGGGATATTTACCTATATGAAAGGATGAAACAGATGCTTGGGAAGTAAATCCCCTGTCATTCATCAAAAAAGTCCCTCCTTCAACAAAAAGCATCTGGATAAGTGGTGTCTCAATAAAAGAAACATCCTCTGAATCTAAGAGCCTATTGTTTTGACAAATCACTTGATTACTCAATATCTTTAAAGCGTCTCTATCTTTCATTTATCTCCTAAAATTAAATAGTTTATTCATTATTTTTAACACTCTCAAAACTATTATGAGATGATTTGGCAATTCGAAAGCCTATATTGCTTGAATGATCATAAGGATAATCAAGACCACGACGAAAAACAGTGCAATGAATTGGAATAGTATTCCAGCTACCCCCGCGATGGATACGAAAAAAACCATTAGCAGGACCTCGGGGATTATCAGAATCACTACAGAGATAATACGCTTTATCATACCAATCCCAACACCATTCCCATACATTGCCTGTCATATCACAGATATCCAGTTCATTACTTAACTTCATGCCAGAGGCATGAGTAGATTTTTCGGATATATTTTTATACCAGCCAACTTCATCTAGATAATCAGATCCAGAATATTTAAATCCTTTTGACTGCTTCCCCCCTCTGGCCGCAAATTCCCACTCAGCCTCCGTAGGTAAACGATATCCGTCTGCTTGCCAGTCACAGGAAACAAGAATCCCTTTGATCGTATAAGCAGGAGTTAAGCCCTCCTGATTGCTTTTCCAGTTACAATATGCAATCGCATCAAACCAGCTGACACATGTTACAGGGCATAGCTCAGTTTGCAAGAAAAAGGGATTACCCCAAAAGGCCTCTTTGTTCTTATCCCATTTGCTCCCTTCCCAAATATAAGATCCATCTCCTCTTTCTGCATCGCTAATATAACCTGTCGATTCAACAAAAGTTCTGAAATCCAGAACACTTAAAGCAAACTTATCAATATAAAAAGATGAGACAGTCACACGATGAGCAGGTTTTTCATATTCTCTGCCTTCTTCAGATCCCATATAAAAAGTTCCCCCCTCGATAAATAGCATCTGATTCATTTTGCTTTACCTCCTTAGCTGGATTTTTTCATCTAACCAAATTCAAGATCTTTGTCAATAAGAAAAAACAGGTTCATAAAAAAACCTGATCATCACTCATCATTCGTCAAAATCAGAGTATGATCAGGTTGATTAATTGCGCTTTATTTCAATATCATAATCTTATGAATCTGTTGAACAGAAGGGCTGCTTAAACGGTAGAAATAGACCCCGGTGGCACATTTCTTTCCCTTGTTATCCTTCATATCCCATACCAGGTTATGAGATCCGCTTGAACAGGTCTTAAAGGTCTTTAGTAATTGACCCTTAATGTTAAATATTTCGATTACTGCGGAGTCATTTTCTTTTACATCCACCTGTAAATGAAGCGTCTGATTCTGCTTAACAGGATTTGGGTAAACACTTAGTATCTGAGTGATTTCAGGCACATTGCCTGAAGAGTCCTCAGATGGTGTTCTGACGGATACAGGTCCGAAATAGGTGTTTGAACCATCAGATTCCACAGATTGCAACCAGTAATAATAAATCTGATCAGGTAATATTTCAGAATCAGTAAAAGTGTAATCCTGAGTAGTTGAGCTGTTTGCAGCATAAATGACTGAGTTAGTCAATCTGATAGTATGAGATAAAACATTGTCATCAGAGCGATAAACATGATAACCTATGAGATTGTTTTCAGATTGTGTGGTCCATTCAACTACTACATTATCAATACTGATTGCATTTGCATTAAAAGCAGACAGTTCAACCGGTAAAGTAGCGACGCCTGAATTTATCAGGTATGGATAGCCATTATTTACACTACTGTTGATTGCCCAGTTTTGACCAAAACTCCAATTTGTAAAAGTACTTTGTTGTTTCATTTCACTGGTGGATTTTCCGGTTGCCATATACCCATCATAGACTTGGGTATTATTATCTGCAGTCTGTCGGTCAAAATAGTTATTATTCATTTCATAAAATCCACCGGTCTCATAAGTGCCAATAAAGGTTTTTCCCACCACATTTGTCATATCAGTATTTTTGACATAACCGGTCGAATAACAATATTTCACTTTCCCCATATAATTTCTGCCAATAAAACCGCCATAATGACCATAATCTACACCAAGATTATTCACAATAACATTACCCCTGGCATAGCAGTTTTCAATAACAGTATGATTCCCGATACCTACTAAACCTGCACAATAAATATAACCAGTTACATTTCCGGTAGCATAACAATTACTCATCTTTGAGGTGCCATCCAACTTTCCAATAAAAACAGAAACCAATCCACAAGCATAATCACCGGTTACATTGCCAGTTGCATAACAGTTATAAATATTACCACCATAATCTACCCGACCGATCAAACCGCCGGTTCCCGGATCTCCCCAGGGATCACCAAAAGGAGCTGTTACATTCCCCGTAGCAAAACAACTGTTTATAGTAATTGTATTGTTACCGGAATTGGCAAGTGTTGATACACCAATCAATCCACCCACACCTGAGGAATGATCTCCACTGATTGATACCTGACATGAAGAAGAACAATTCTCGATCAATACAGAATTAAAGGAGGCTGTAACATAACCGACAAGTCCTCCAACTCTCATATACCCGGATATAACACCTGAGGAGGTACATCCTTTTATATCACCTACAGATTTTCCACAAACTCCACCTACATAAGAATTACCATGAATCGTAGAATTGGAGCTACAATTTTGCAATAGTCCTCTGTTATAAGAACTAATCCCACCTACCTGCTCAGAGCCGGAAGTGGTAGTCATTTGAGCATTACAATTTTTAATGACAGCTCCTTCACCGTTATAGGCACAAATTCCGCCAACATATCCTGCCTGAGAGTTGACTGTGATATTGCATGAACATCCATCAATCACTGAAAGATTTTGGTTTGCTATAGATCCAAAATCACCTCTTCCGGCATAAATAGTACCTATCACAGAACAGTTTTGAATCAGCCCGTAATTTGCAGAGCAAATTACTGAAAAGCCTGTCCATGTAACTGCTGAATTTACAATATACCCATCCGGGTGCAATTCAACAGTCAAATTTTTCAATACAGCATTTTCCTTTAACGCAGAAAATAGTCCACCAACCCATTCTTCGTTTGAATTGATCGCAATTCTAAAGTTTTTTAATTTGAAACCATTACCATCCACTTTTCCATATAGTTCAACATTAGGATTAGTCCAGAATATCGCTCCAAAATCCACATCAGCCATAAACTTGTAGTAACAATCAGTATGAAGGGAATCCTGATAGCCGATCATTTCATCAAATTCAGCCCGATTGGAAATATGAAACGGATTTGCTTCTGTTCCATTTCCTCCGGAAAATGCTAACAAAGTACATGCCAATATCACAAATAGGATTGTGAATAGACTTTTCTTGATTTTACGCATACTTACCTCCACTTATGAATAGCACCATTATACTCATTTTAATAATTCTGTCAAGTTTTTTTTCATTTCGCTTGACAGTAATCTCAAGTCGATTTTATTGGGATTTGTCATTTAATGACAGACATATCGGTGTGAATAATAGGGAATCCCGTGAAAATCGGGAACGGTCTCCGCCACTGTAATCAGCCCGCAGGGGATTAAGTCACTGTTAGATGGGAAGGCTTAATCACAATACCCGCTGAGAGTCAGGAAACCTGCCATATGTCTTTAGAGTATTTCTTGCGGAAGATGAGAAATAACGCAAAGCGTATGCCTTGCATCTAAAGACTATGGTATATTATCAAGTGAAAGGATGCAAAGCATGAAAAAAATATTTTTATTCATCTCCCTCTTAGCCCTCTTAATCCTCTCTTGCCAAAAATCAATACCTAAAAAAGGGATTGTGGTAATTTCACCTGAATTGGCAGAAATTATTGTCAGTATTGCCGGAGACGGTCAAATCA
>JAGOCT010000160.1 GCA_017998585.1 Candidatus Cloacimonadota bacterium
TCTATAATCTTGGCACATAATTCAATATGAGTATTGTTGCTTTCCGTATGGATTTGTTTTCTAAGGAAATGAATTAATATATCACGGGTATGGGTCAGCTCATCAAGTTGCGTGGAATAATCCCGCAGTTCCCCTTCTGCGCCAATTTCGTTGTAATAAACAGGGAAGATACGACAGAGTTGTTTTACCAGTTTAAAATGATTTTGAACGGGTGAGTTAAGCAGTTTTGAAATATCTTTTTGAAATAAATCCGTATCAGAAATAAAAATACCGCCCAGTCTGAGATTGGCAATTAAGGCGGAGAGGACAGGTTTATAGACTTCTGTGCAGTTTTCATAAATATCCAGGTAGATGCGTATATACTTGATATGTTGCGTATTATAAATCAGTTGCCAATCCTGGCTGACTTCGATTTTATCAACAAATTCAAATCCAAAACGAATCAGCTTACTGATGAAAACACTGGTCAGATCTTGTCTTTTAAGTCTGACAATGGCTTTAGCCAGGCTTGCCAGGCAATCGGGAATACTGTCTTTGAACTGATCTCTGAGCTCTTCAAACAGGTTAAAAAGATTATTGAGAAATTTAAGAAAATCCTGATCATCTGTAATATTATTTAAAGAGCGAATAATTTTATCAATATCATAAATCATGTGACGATAAAGTGAATGCATACCGGAATGGTTGAGCAGGAAAATGAGGTAATAGATTTGATCGAAAGGGTGTTTGAGTTTTGAAGTATTTTGTCTGAGAGAGGTGGCTATTTCGTTGTGTGAAGGGATTTTTTGCAGGTCATCGGAATTTTGGCTGACGAGGATATTGGATTTTAGATGCTCAAAAAACTGATGGCTGATCATATAGAAAAGTTCTCCGTAATCACACTTAAAAATACTGATATTTTGATGATACCAGAGGAGAATTTGAGTGTTTTCTGACCAGAATTCCATGTTTTGCATGAGTACTTTCTTCAGCCAGACAAAGAGGTCTGCTTCGTTTAACCGTTCATGCCACAAGGTATGGAAAAGTGTCAGATTTGAGCAGAATACATTTACATATTGCTGGGCAAATACCTTAAATAAACCTGTAAAACTGCTCACAAACTGATCTTTTAAGGGATGTTTCGACTGATTTACAAGCGGAATATAGCTGATAAGTGTATGAATCAGGCAATCAGCATCGGCGGGATTAAATGGTTTTTGCTTTGTTTGATAATGAAGGAGAATTTCAAGGTATTCCAGAAAACGATACTGTGATATTTCAAAGTATTCAGTTTTAAAATAAAAGGAATGATCTTCAAGCAAAATCTGCCTGAGCGAGCGAATGATTATCTCATAATTGGGAAAAGGATGAAAAATTTCCCTCAGGAAAAGTTCCAGCCTTTTTTGCACCCCATAGACAGAACCACAATGAGCCAAAAAGGTCTGATCTTCTTCCGGGATAAGGATCTGCCTTTTTTGGGTCAATGTCAGATTCTGTTCAAGCGCTTTGGACGAAATGGGTTTCTGCATTTTTTAGCCTTTTTTTTTACATCATTTTAAAAAGGCTGATATTCAGTCAAGCTCTTTTAGAAACATGCTGTAAAGTATAAGCCGGAGACTGTTCCTTTTTCAAAAAAGACTTGACCCTTTTTTATCAAATGACGATTATCACTTTGGAGGCATAAATGAGACAAATATCAACCCTTATCATCTGTATTATATTCCTTTTGACATCTGGTTGTGCCAGTATGATCAGCGGTACCAGTCAAAAAATAATGATCAGTGCTGTTCCCTATCAGACAGAAGTTTCCATCAGAGACAAAACAGGCAATTCTGTTTTTAAAGGTGTAAGCCCCTGCGATGTTGTGCTTGCAAGGAAAAATGATTATTATGTAAGCATCTCCCAGCCTGGTTATAAAACTCAGGAAATTCCAATTATCAGGGAGTTTAATGGCTGGTTTATCTTAAATTTCTTATTAGGATTCCCCGGTATCATCGGGGTCGTTATTGACATCACGGATGGTTCAATCTGGACATTAAAACCGGATTTAATCTATGTCAATCTGATCACCGCCCAAAATGAAGATCATACATCAAAAACATACGCAGTTGTACAATATATAGACAATCAACAAATCCTCAGAACGCTGGTCAGAGAACTGGAAAAAGAATAAAGCGACTACAATAATGTGCCCCTTTCAGGGCAATTTGTAGTGTATGACAACTATTCCAAGGGTTAAAGAGTCTGTGAAAAAAATAAGAGTTTCAGACAAATCACAAGCATCCTGCCTGTAGTATTTTTTTCTTAGGTTTATTTTTAAACGACCAGGATGTTCGTTCTAAAGCCAGGCTTACTCAGGCTTATTGTTTTGAAGATATTGAATCAGCTGACAGGCAGATAACAAGTTTTGAGCCACATAGTCAGGTTTATATTGCCATTCAGGGAGTGTAGGCAGGAGATCTGATCCATTGCCGGTTAACACCAGAATCGAGCACAAGTGTGCTTTTTTACCAAATTCAATATCGTCTTTTTTATCCCCGATCATAAACGAAGCATTGACATGAATTTCGAAATCCCTGCATGCCTGGTAAAACATACCCAGATCAGGTTTTCGCATTTCCAGATGCTCACGGTATTGCGGCAAAACAGCCTCTTTGTAATAAGGGCAATAGTAAGCTTTATCAATGCAAGCCTGTTGATCTGCAAGTGTTTTCAGCATTTTTTGATGAATCAGATCCAGATCTGCTTCAGAGTACAATCCTCTGGCAATACCGGATTGATTGCTCACCACAATCACCTTAAAACCAAGCTGATTAAGCAGGCGAATTGCGTCGGGGCTAAAGTCATATAAATGAAAATCTTCCGGTTTGGCAATGTATCCTTTTTCATCCAGGTTAATCGTACCGTCGCGATCAATAAAAACAACTTTATTCATTATTTATGGTCATCCGTTTGAATTTTCAGAGATTCAGGCAATTTAATATTCAGCAGTACAATATGGTAATCCCAGTAATCTGCTGATTTCCTGTAAGAAAAAGTGATTCGCCAGCAATGCAGTTCTCTGACAAGATTGATAGTTTGAGAAAGAAGCTCATGATTCTGCAGATCGAAATAATTGGTATAATTAAGAGACCAGTTGAGTGTCAGTTTTACATTGGAAGAGGTTCTCAGACTGGTTGAAATATAGTTATTCTGTCTGACTTTTGAATAATCATAATCAGCAGTAAATCGCCAATTGCCTGGTTTACTGAGTTTTTCCAGATCTTCAATAGATTCCACAATCTGATCCTGAAGGGAAAGACTGTCAGTTTCAAAAAACTTTCGGGTTACAAATTCATTTTTTTCATAAGGGAAATATTCCTGATAAAGCACATCACCCGAGAGGGCGCACCCGAGATTTAAACGCCATGATTTGATATTAAAATCATAAGGATCCTGTGAAGTGCTGAATGATTGTGTGGAAGAAAACGTAATATCCCCTTCATAAGCGCCTGGATTAACAGACATACTATGAGAAATATCTGACCAGGGTTTGGTTTTATTTCGTAGATTGTAACCGGTATAGGAACGCAAAACAAGCATATCATTGAGCTTATTTTCTTTTTTTTCTATTCCGCTGAGGTACTTCAACTGCCATTTCTGTTCAACACTTAAGCCCATTGATGAAGCCTTTTGACCAGTACTGACACCAACACCTCCGAATGAATACAAATCCTTGTTTTTCTCAGAAAAATCAGGTGACCAGGAATAGGAAACAGACGGCGTTACGATATGTCTTACAGCTGTAAGCGCTGCGTTTTCAAACTTTCTGAGACCATACAGAGAAAATGAAGCAGTAGCTCCATAAGCATAGGAATAGCCATGAGCCATTTTTGAATTGTTACGGTCTCTGTCCATCAGGGCTTCATCAAAACTGAGAGATTGTGATAATTTCAACCAGCCTTTAACTGAATCGTTCCAGCTGAGTCCGATACTCTGTTTTACACCGGCATGATGTTCGTTTACATATTGATTCAGGGAATCCCGACTACTCAGATAAAACAAATCGGAAAAAGAAGGATATTTTTCTTTAATATTACCGGTATGTGTACCAAAACTTCTCCAGGAATAAGTGAAATTTTTCCACCAGAAATCTTTGTTTTTTAAACTGTCACTGTTAACGGGGAAGAGTTCATAAACGGGTTTTGAAGGCAGACTGTATGAAAAAGTGGGCAGTGTCAGGTATCGGGTATCATTGATCAGGTCTTCGGTATAAGAACCGGATAAATAGAGCGTACTACTCTTGAAAGGCTTACGGTATGAAATATTTGAAGTGATGGATTCCTGTAAGCGTTTATTGACATCTGCCTGATTATCCCAGACCTGTCGGCTACTGGCAAAATCAAGGTTGAGTGAAAACTCAGATTTATCGTAAAATTTCTGTTGATGGCCAGCCCTGACCGACCATTCATCAGAGTAATTAGTCACATTTGAGATATGTTTTCGGTAAATGGCATTAATACTACCATTGTAATCATAGCGTTTACGGTAAGGCATGTCAAATTCAGTACCCCAGCCACTCTTTTCAGTAAAATCGGCAGAGACCGTTATATCGGTATAATCATTAATGGCAAATAATAGGCAATGTTTTTGAGATACTTGCCATCAGATGGATTATAGCCGGGCTCGGGTACAAGAATACCAGATTCGCGTCCTTTTTTGATACTGAAAGCAGCAAAAGGAAAAGCCATGACAGGGAATTCATTGACAAAAAAGTAGATAGGTTTGCCTACAACCATGTGATTACGGTAAATACGCATCTGCCTGGCTCTGATGTCAAAATGAGGAGATTTAGCATCACAGGTAGTAAATCGGCCATTGTCCACATCATTGATTTCTTTATCTATCTTTCGCATACTCTGACCATAGTAAAAACCAAGCTCGATTTTGCTGGCGCCCCCCTTGACAAAGCCTGTTTCTGTGCCAATATCATAATAAACCTGATCACCCAGTATCACCTGATCAGCATCCTGCATCAGTATTC
>JAGOCT010000161.1 GCA_017998585.1 Candidatus Cloacimonadota bacterium
CGTCTGTAGCCGGATTGTTTGGCATTGCTTCCCCTGATGATACAGTTTGCTGATAACGGTTACCACCGACGCTTTTTAAACCGGCTGGATTGATAAAACGATTGATTTGAATTTGTCCAACCTGAACCGGTGATTCTTCATTATATAATTTTGCCATAACGATACCGTCGGGGCTGACAGAAATTGATTCTGTATCAGCAGGGAAAGTGATATCCGGCTCAAGGAAATGACCATCGGATGTTACCATCTGACCCAATTCATTCATTCTAAATGCGCCGTCTCTTGTGTAAAAGACCTGCCCGTCTCCTCTTCTGATTTGGAAAAATCCTTCTCCATCAATCGCCAGATCGAGAGAATTATTGGTATTTGTCAGGTTACCCTGAGTAAAGACTTTGTATGTCGCAACAGGTTTAACACCGGCACCAATTGATAATTCAACCGGTTTGCTGGTAGATGCACTGGTTACCGTACCAGCTTCATCAATGGTTTGATAAAGCAGATCCTGAAACTGAATCTGAGACTTTTTAAAACCGTTTGTATTGACGTTTGCCAGGTTGTTGGAAATGTTATCTATGTTAAGTTGCTGAGCATACATACCGGTTGCTGCTGAGTATAAAGTACGAATCATTTGTTACTCCTATCTTGCTATATTATTAACGGCTTTGTTCAGGGCATCGTCATTGGTGCGAATCGCACGTTCGTTTACATTATGCCATCTCTGAATACTGATCATATCGACCATTTCTTTTATAACGGAGACATTAGACAATTCCAAATATCCCTGTTTAACATCAGGATTCACGGTCTGAACTTCCACCTGATCATCTTTAGGTCTCCAGAGATTATCAGACATTTGAACGCCCTCATTGATTTTAAATGATTTGATATCGAATTTATCAACAATTTGGTTGTTAATGGCAATCGTTCCGTCTTCTGTTACGGAAAATTTTTCTCCTTCTACTTTAATGGTTCCTGATTGACCCATTACCGGATATCCATTAACGGTGGTCAAAATACTTTGTTCATTTACTGTGAATTGGCCATCACGTGTATAAGCAACTCCATCCGGAGTTTGAATGGTAAAAAAACCATCGCCATTGATAGCAAAGTTAAATTTGTTCTGTGTTTCACGAACTCCACCCTGTGTGAATTCAGTATAAGTCTTTAATTCACCGACAGGTAAAGGTTGTTTGATCTGATTTCTGATATTAGCCTGTTCCGCTCCTATCAGCTGGTCAATGAACAAACCGTTTCTTTTATATCCGGTGGTATTGCTGTTTGCAAGATTATTTGATACGACATCCATCTTTTCCTGCAGATACTGCATCGCAGATGAATTCATATAAATGCCTCTTATCATGATTCCTCCAATTCTGACTAATCATAATGCAAGGTATATGCCAATCTTTCCAGAGTAATATAATGATATGTTATATGGTGAGTTAAATGTTTTATTCAAAGACTTTTGGTATAATTAAAACAGAAAAAACTTCTCTTACAGGTTAAAATCATATATTTTGTAATGGTATTGATTCTTAATTAAAGTTTTATTTCACACCCAAAAGATCAAGATTTTTGACTGCTTCAATACCAGCTTCACTGTTTTTGCCATAAAGACTGATTACTTTTTTAAACGTACTGATTGCACGGTCAACCTGTTTATTTTTCAGGTAGGATTCGCCTGCTCTCAGTTCAGCGACAGCTGCCCATTTGATGACATTTGGATAGGAGTATGGTACTTTGAGAAAGGCATTGACAGCTAGTTCGTATTCTTCTTTAGCATAATAGTTTTCTGCAATCCAGTATAGTGCTTCGGCCTTTAAATCATCAGTTAAAAATGTGTTGAAATATTTCTCAAAAATCAGAATAGACTTGTCATAAAGTTTTGCCTGATAATAACAGAAGGCAATATTAAATTGGGTCTCAGAGCTGATTTGTTTATCTCCCCAGCGATTGATAATCATTTGGTATGTCTGAACAGCTTTTTCCCATTCCTTGGTGATTTTTGCCAGCATTGCGTAGTTAGAAGCGGCGTCCAGCGCATAAACACCTGTGGTGTCGTTGATCATTACTGAGTAATAGTATTGAGAGGCTTGCTCGAAGTTTTCATTAGTAAAATAATAGGTACCAAGTTTTAAATGAGCCTGATTTCTAATATCCATGTTTTCTGCATTGGCGATTAACAGGAAATCGTTCTCAGCTTCTGTATTTTTCTTGAGTTGCAGATATAGAATTCCACGCCATAGGTAGGCTTCATCGAGAACATACTGCGGGGTAAACTGATCTTTAATAATATCATTTAATGACTTTTCTGCTTTTTTAGGATCCATTTTCACATAATAAATTGCCTGATTTAGTTTGAGCTCAATTTTTGCTTCAGGCTCTTGATTGAGAACGCTTAAATATTCTTTTTCCAGTCCTTCAGCTTTTGGTCTGTTATTAATTTTATAATAACAGATGATGTAACGCTTTACCATTTGAGGAATTGAGAATGGGATTGACTCAATCTCAGTTTTTTTACCTGTGAACGACAAGGCTTGTTGATAGTAGTTGATTGCCTGATTAAATTCTTTACTGTCATAAGCTATATTGGCAAGACTAAACAGAGCATAGGCTTTAAGGTAAGGGTCTGTTTCCTTTTTAGACAGTTCATCCCAGGTATATTGAGCTAAGATAAGATCACGGGTATATTCATGAAGGACGGCTAATCTTCTCAGCATTTTTATATCTTTTTTCTGAATGTACATGAGCGCTTCTTTTTCTTTTTCCGGCAAATTGCTCAGATTGTAAAGATTGCTCAGATAGATATAATCCTTGTCGCTTCGCTTATTAGGGGCAATGTTTGTGATGACATCGATTCCATCCTGATAAAATTTCTTCTCAATAGCATGATCAACGATCAAATATCTTGCTTCATTGATTTCGGGTATTGTGTCAATGTTTAAAATGATATGTTTAAGGGTTGACAAGGCAGATTCTTTATTCCCTGTATAATACTGTGCCATTGTGAAATGGTAGTAATACAGCGGATTGGAAAGGTTTAACCATGAATCAGCCTGTTGATAATGCTGAAAAGATCTGGTGTAATCTTTTTTCTGATAATAGGCTTCTGCCAGATTGAGCTGGATTCTGATAAAATCATTTTCATTAACAAAACTGTCTTTCTTTATCTCCTGTGAAATGGCAATAAAACGGTCATAAAGTTTTTGACTCAGATAATAATCTGCCAGCCAGTATCTGAACCAGTTATCAAATGAATAGTTATCCTGTGGCTGAGGTGTCAGAAAATAGTCTTCAAGCGTCAGAATGACAGAATTGTTTAATTGCCCTTTGTTTTCCAACCAGGCAATCATGATGTCAGCTGACTTGACTGCGTTTGAATTTGGGTTGATTTTTGTCTTAATTTGATTGATTTCACTGATGGCTTGCTGGTATTGCTGCTGATTTTTTTCAAGCATATATTTATAAGCAAGCATGCACAACATTTTGAGTCGTTCATTTTCTGCCTGAGGTGCTTTAACTGATTTTAGCAGTTCTGATGCCTGTTCAAAGTCTTTCAGACCCCATCCGAAAAGGATAGCGGCTTTAACGGCTTTATCTTGATCTGAGCTGATAAACTGTAGTAAAATTTCTTTGAGCAGTAAGTCTGAATCTTTGACATAAAAGAGCTGAAGCTGGTTTATTTTCTGGATAATCTGATTTTTTTCGGATTCGCTGACAGCGTTTAGGTTTATTCTTTTATAAAAATCCAGTGCGTTTTTATTATCTTTTAATTTTTCATAGCAAATTGCGATCTGGTTAAGGGTTTTAAATTTTAAGAGGGGGTTATGGGTGAGGCTTAGTGCCTGAGAATAGTATAAAACAGCCTGTGAAGGGTCATTAAAATGCTTTTCATACACAGAAGCGGTTTGATAAAATAATTCAGCATTATGTCCTAAAAATCCGTAGTACTGGATAAGATGACTCAATGTATTTAAAACTGCGGTATAATTTTCTTGTTTTTCGTAGATATTGCTTTTTAGCCGGATATATTCAAATTTGAGAGCAGGGTCTTTCACTTCTGGTTCAAAAGATTCTACTAAACCAGAGGCGGTCCATGGCTCATCTGCCTGTAAGAAATTTTGGGCAATATAAAGGTATGCGTTGAATTTGTAAATGCTTTTGTAAAATATGCCTGAATATTTTTCTTTTTCTTTTAATACCGGAGAAGGATTTTTGAGAATTGCGTTCAATCGAATCCATTGGTAGTAGTAATAATCCAATTCAGGAGAAAGGTTAAATTTATCAATTAGTAGTCTGGCTGTTTTGGCTGCTATATCGTTTTGGTCTAGCTCTATGAGATAATCCATCAACAATCGGTTCAAATTTTCTTCGATATTTCTGTTTAAAGGGGTTTTGAGATGTTTTTTTATTTCATCAACAGCACTTTCAGTGCCTTTATTTCGTTTGATAATAACGATTTGTAATTCCAGAGATTTATTTCTTGCCTGGCTGTCCGGATATTGGCTTTTAATTTGATTGATAAGAGTTTCTGCTTCAGAAACGATTTGCATTTCATAATAAGCCTGAGCCATGATTAGCATTATTTCAGCCTGAACAGGGTCTTTTGGAAAGAGATTGAGTAGCTCTCTGCCATTGCTTATGACATCGTTAAATTCTTTTTGTTGGTAGTAAGTTTCAAGATAATTGATGATATTCTGTTTAGCGCTATCGGTATTGGCATACAACGTCAATAGTTTTTTGTAATATTCTTTTGCTTTTGACCATTTTGCCTGGGATTTATAGAGTGTTGCCAGTTTTTCTAGTGATTTTTCTCTGATATAGGGTGAACTTTGAGCGTCTTCGGTTAAAAGCTGAATATAGATATTCTCTGATTTTTCAGGTTGATTCTGGGCATCGTAGATTTCAGCAATTAAGTATTGGCTTTCACTGAGAACCGTTTTATTTTTAGATTCCAGCAGGATATTATTCAATTCATTTAATGCTTCTGTATAA
>JAGOCT010000162.1 GCA_017998585.1 Candidatus Cloacimonadota bacterium
ATTTTTCGGCTAACAACAGAGAGAATTCTTCACCGATACACATCCCTTTTTCTGAGACAATTGCCAGCCTGTCTCCGTCAGGATCGGTAGCAAAGCCAATATCACCCTTGTATTTTTTTACAGCATCCTCTAGTTGAGTCAGATTTTTGTTTAATGGTTCTGGCGTGTGAGCAAAAAAGCCGGTTGGATCACCGTTTATTTCAATTACTTCACAACCAAGTTCTCTGAGTAATTTATTTGAAATAACGCACCCTGCACCATTTACCGAGTCCAGAATCACTCTGAAGCGTTTTGAACGTATCTTTTCAAGATTGATATAGGGAATTTTCAATACTTTTTTGATATGATCATCTGATGCATGATCATACATTGTTACTTTTCCCATTTTGTCCCAGCAAGCATAGGGGATCGGTTTTTCAATGGACTGATAAAACTCCTGAGCATATTCAGGAAACAAAAACATACCATTTTGATCAACTAATTTTAAGGCATTCCATTCTGCTGGATTGTGAGAAGCGGTGATACAAATGCCACCAATAGCCTTGTTGTTTGATTCTTCAACACAAAGTAATACAGTGGGTGTAGTCGCAATTCCCAGATATTTAACATCAACCCCTACACTGATAATGCCGGAAACTACTGCGTGATATAATGCTTCACCAGTTGTACGGGAATCACGGCCTACAACCATAAAAGGCTTCTCACTTTTATTTTTTTTCTTTAGAAAAGCAGCAAAATGAGCTGCAATTTTAAATACTAAATCAGGAGTAATCGTATCTCCAAACACCCCTCTTACTCCTGAAACACTCATCATCAGTTTTGACATTTTAACTCCTATATATTTTTCTTTTATTTGACAGCATTAGAATCATTTTTCTTTATGAATCACTTTAAATAAATCCTGCAATTCAGGTCATTCTATAAAAATCATGTCATATCTGATTGTAAAATGGCCTATTTTACAACGAACAGAATTGTCTGAAGTCTATTTATTTTTTTTGGGCAGCGTCCTTGATTGTCTCTATGAGTTTTGCACCGTCAATTGCAAAGCTCATTGATTTTCCATCTGGTTTGGCAAGCACCTGATAAGCTCCGAGAAATTTTGCTTTTCTGACATTTGCATCATTTTCAAACATGGTTCCACTTAAAACAATGACTTTGATCGTAGCTGGTAATTGTCCTGAACGTTGCAGATTTTTTATTTCTTTTAGTTCTTCAAGTCCATCCATTACTGGCATTTCAACATCAGTCAGAATTACATCTGGATGATATTGGAGTGCCATATCAATGGCAATCTTACCATTTTCTGCAGTCCAGACATTTTCTATTGCAGGTTCTTTTTTTACAAATTTTTCTAAAAAGCCTCTCATCATGCTGTTATCATCGACAATCAGTATATTTATACCCATAATATTCTCCTCTTAGTCTTTATTTCTAGCTTTGTTAAACAAATCTTTCATTGCAACTTTCCAGCGGGATATTTTATCTACAGTATTCATCAGAGCATCCTCAAGCTGAGTTTTATTAACCGGCTTGATTAAGAAGTCATTTGCACCCATAGAAAGGGCGTTTATCAGATTTTCTATTTCATCTTCTGCTGTTATCATGATCACCTGAATTGTGCCATATCTTTTTTTAATTACTTCTAAAAATTGAATACCAGACATCCCTGGCATGTTAATATCAGAAATGACTATCTGAATGTTTTCTTTTTCAAGTAATTTTAGCGCATCTTCAGCGGAAAAAGCATAAAAAACCTTCCAATCTTTAAAACTGCTTTCGATGAGTTTATGTGCTAAAGGATCATCATCCACAAAAAGAATAGGAAACAACTTTGTTTTTTCACTGCTTATCATTTTATTACTCCTTGAATAATTTCTTTGGATTTAAAACCAATACAGCTTTACCATCAGACATTGTAGCACATCCTCGGTAAATGTCAAGATGTTTTAAATTATCCGGAAGCATTCTGATTGATATTTCCTGAATACCGATAACTTTGTCAATCATTAATGCTCTTCTGGTTGAATCTATTTCCATTATGACGTTTAGTAAACTGTCTTTTTGCTTTAAATCAGTAGTTTCTCCGTCTTGCAAAACATCTCGCAGGTGTCTTAAACCAATTAGCTGATCATGATATTTTATAAAATAACCTTCCTGATAACAATGTAACTCTTCCGGTTTTATATGAATTATTGAGACTACATGTTCAAGTGGAATCAGATACTGCTCATCACATGTAGCATATGACTGATCGACACTGGCCAGACCAACAAGTAAGCCTTTCGAAATCGTTACTGTCATTGGCAAACTGATACTGATTTGCGTATATTTATTTTCAACACTGTCTATCCGGATATCCCCTTTTACTCTGGAAATATTCTGAAGGACAACATCCATACCCACGCCCCGTCCTGATATTTCAGTCACCTTGTCAGCCGTTGAAAATCCAGGTAAAAAAATCAGATTAAAGATCTGCTGATCTGTTAATGACTGAAAATCAGCCACTGACATTAAGCCTTTTTCTAACACCTTCTTCTTTATTTTTTCTACTGATAACCCACCTCCGTCATCATATATCTCAATCTGCATTCTTGATCCATTTATCTCTGCTGATAAACGAATGGTACCTGTTTCTGTTTTGCCTCTGCTTAGACGAATTTCAGGTGTTTCTATTCCATGATCACATGAATTTCTGATAATATGCATCAAAGGGTCAGCCAGCTGTTTCATAATGATGTTATCTAGCTCCAGATCTTCACCTGACATTTCAAAATTAATCTTTTTCCCTTGATTTTTTGCCAGATCACGTACCAAACGGGGAAATCTCTGAAAAAGCTCCTTAATTTTTTGTAATCTCAGGGTCATTATCAGTTCATCCAGGTCACTAATTACTCTTTGGAAGGATTTTTCGGTATTTTGCAAAGCCTGTAATACTGACAGAATACTGTCACCGGATCTCAATTTATTCTGAATATATGAGATACTGCTATTAGATACGATTAATTCTGTAATCATATTGGTTATACTTTCCAGATAATCTTGTCTGATACGAATATATCCCTCATCCTGAGCTTTTATGAGTTCCGATTTATCTTTGGATACAGCTGAGACATCTGTTTTACGGTCTTCTTCTTTTTTCTCATTAACGGTTTCATTTTTTTTGTCTATAGCGATTGTCTCTGGTGTTATTTTTAGAAAATCACAAATTTGTGTAATGAAATCATCGACAATCTGTACAGAAGAATCCTCTTTTTCTATCATCTTCATCAGTTGATGCAACAAATCAAAACCACTTTGAATCATGACAATAAATGACTGATCAAAATTTTCTTTCATTTTGTTTTTCTCAAACAAGAGTTCAACTTTTTCACATAAACGGTATGTCTGCATCAGTGGATGATTATCTTCCAGAACAAAGTCCTGTGAAGCAAGTATTAAATCGATATTCCCCTTAAACTGGTCAAAATGATTGAGCATAATGTAAAAACTGTCTTTGTCTTTCTGCTCTGTGAAAACACTCAGTGCATTTTCAAACAAAGGATAAAAACTATCTGTTTCAAAACTTAACTGTTTTTTAAAACTGGTATCACATAAAGGAGATTTTTCAGGTTCAGAGTTAAACTCAGCAAACTTTAACCATGGTTCAATCTTCTCTTTTGTTAAATCAATAAAGGTTAACTCTTCTGTAGTCAATACGTTAAACTCAATAATTTCTTTATTTGTATGAATTTCATGACTTAAAAATTTTATAATCTTCTCTGCTGTACCAAAAAGTAAATCTGATAAAGCTTTATAAGCTTCAGTTAAATCGCTGTTATCTTTTGATTTGAATTCCAGTATCTGATTAATCAGGCTTATCATTAGATTAATCTCATTAAGTCCGGTTAATGAACACTCAGACATGTATTTCTTAAGTCTATCACTCAATAAAAACAAATTATCTTCATCTGCTTTCATGATATTAGTATGAGTCATAAACTCTTTTTCCTGCGAGATTCTCTTCAGTATAGAAAGAACAATCATGATGTCTTCATGATAAATATTCATTTATCCTCCGGTTTTCTGTTGAAAATGATTCTTATTAGATTAAGATAACTCATTGTCGATAAACCTATCATAATAACTGTAAATTTAATCTATATCCTTTAGTAAAGCAAACAAAGCTTTTATTTGACAGAGTAAAGCATATGCTTACTTTACTTCAGGATGTTTGATTTAGTTTTAATATTTCAATAATGCTTTAATTGAAGCAAGCTCCCATGGTGAGCCCAGTTCAATTGCGGTTAAAATTGTACCACCACCTGAGAAGAAATAATAGGTAGGATCATCAATACAACGAATATACATGCCAGGCAGTAAATTCTTGAGTTCCTGAAGAGTATCACCCCCTCCATATAGCTTATGCGCTTTTGCATTTTGATCTATTAAAGTATAAAGACTTTCAGTCCCTTCACAGAAATGAGGTGTTAAACCCATCACCGCATTCACAAAAATAGTCTCTGCTTTTAGAATGATATTCTTTATATTTTCGTCATCGTATGATTCTTTAGCAATATCCAGTACGAAATTAAGTTTTGTTCCTTCTTTCAGATCATGAATACAGTGAGTTCTGTACTGTCCTTCAATGCGTCCTTCTAAGGTATCAGACTCTACAATATGTTGTGGCTCAAGCACTTTTCCCGGATTTTCTTTAGCAAGAGCGACAAATTCTTTTGCAATATCCAGATCAGCCGGATCTATACCTTTAATCTCAATACCATATTTTACTGAGAGATATGCATTATAAATCACTCCGCCTAACAGCAGGTGATCGACTTTTTTTAAAATAGAGCGTAATGGGCCAATTTTCGTATCAAACTTGGAGCCGGCAACAACCGCCAGGAATGGTTTATCAGGTTCAAAAATTTTCTGCAGGTTGCTGATTTCTTTCTGCATTAACAGTCCTGCATAAGCTGGCAGATATTCTGCGGGTTTTACAGTAGAAGCA
>JAGOCT010000163.1 GCA_017998585.1 Candidatus Cloacimonadota bacterium
TTGCAATACTATTTTATATCCGTAAAATCAGACAAATTAAGAGAATAAAAAAACATTTTCAAGCATAATAAATGATACAGGAATCCATTTGACTGTATGTTAAACTAAAATAAGAAAGGATTAAGAAATGTCAAAGAAAACAATGATGATGCTGGGATTTGTGTTAATTTTATTATTAATTGTACTTTATTTTCATTTTCAGCAACCTGTGGTTAAAAACATGAACGTCTTTGATGTTGATTCTTTGCAGGTATATCATATTGAAATCAGCTCAGTCATTGATACTGTTCTTATCGAAAAAATCAATGAAAAATGGATACTTTCAGAAAGCAATGGATTTCCAGCAAATCCCCAGAAAGTCAGTGATATTTTTCATCAGGTGTTAAAAGCAAAAAGGTCAAAAAAAATACTCAGTGATGATTTTAAAAAACAAGATGACTATCAGGTTAGCCCTGAGACTGGTATCCGTATTCGCCTGCTTGATAAAAATCAACAGCTTGTCAGTGATTTCTATTTAGGACTCAGTAGTTTTTATACTTATAGCAGTCTGAGATTTGCTGATTCAGATCTGATTTACGAACTGGACAGAAATTTATCAGAATATATTTTCCCAAGTGTTCAAATGTGGAAAGATCCTGTGATTATTCCAATTAAATCAGATTCAATAAAACGAATATCTGTAAACGCAGGGAATAATGTTTACAGGCTGGAAAATCGTGAAAAATCATGGTATTATAAGAGTGAAACAGACAGTTTTAATGTCTTTACAAGTAACAGAAGCCTGTTTAAGATCCTAAACATTTTACAAAATCTTCAGTCTGTTACAACATTTGAAAACACAGCAGAAAACAGAAATAAATTCACCAACCGACAAATTTTGAAATTAGATATTGAGTTAAAATCAGGTCAAAATTATGTTTTAAAAACCTGGGTTTATGATGATGAAAATTGTCTCATTGAAACTTCAGCAAATCCTTCATATTTTTACCTGATGCATTATGATTTTGCCAATCGGTTTACAAAGGCTAAAGAAAATTTTTTGGATTATTCAGAACAAACTTATTAGCTCTGAATGGGTTCAATTTTAATTGAATCATTTGACAAAAAAAGATTACAATTATACGCTTCACTCATAAGAAAGCAATAAGGATGCAATAAGAAAAGAGGATATAATGATTTGTGACAAAAGTTATCAGAAACGATGCGCTGAAGAAGTAGTAAGATTATGCCAAATTCCAAGTCCAACGGGATTTACCGATACGATTTGTGAAAATTTAATGGAACGCCTTCAAAAACTTGGATTTGAGCCTTATCAAAGCCATAAAGGCTCAGTTATTGCCTGTTTAGGTGGAGAAGGTAATCCCTTGGTTTTAGCCGCTCATGTTGACACTTTAGGGGCTATGGTCAGATCGATAAAAGGGAATGGAGCTATCCGTTTTACAAAAATTGGAGGTTATCCTGAGAACAATATTGAAAATGAAACCTGCCTCGTTCATACCCGCTCAGGGAAATCTATTGGAGGCACTTTTTATCTGACAACCCCATCCGTTCATGTATATGACAATGTAGGCTCAACAACACGAAACGACACTACTGTTGAGCTGATACTCGATGAGGTCGTTAAATCAAAGGAAGATGTTGAAAAATTAGGAATTCGGGTTGGTGATTTTATATCAATCAATCCAAGAACAATTTTAACTGAATCAGGTTTTGTAAAAAGCCGTCATCTGGATGATAAAGCCAGCGCTGGCATTCTGATTACATTAGCAGAATGGATAAAAGAAAACCAGATTTCCTTAAATCGAAAAGTGTATATCTTGTTTACAACCTATGAGGAAGTTGGTCATGGCGGTGCTGCTGGTATTCCCGAAGATACAACAGAAATGATATCTGTTGATATGGGTGCTTTAGGAGATGATTTATCATGTGATGAGTATAAAGTCTCTATATGCGCAAAAGATTCAGGTGGACCTTATCATTATCATTTAACTGGCCGTTTGATTCAAATTGCTGAAGAAAAAAATATTGCTCATGCCATTGATATTTATCCACGCTATGGCTCAGATGTAGAAGCCACCTTAAACGCAGGATATGATATAAGACATGGTTTGATAGGACCAGGTGTTTTTGCTTCTCATGGCTATGAAAGAACACACTCTGATGCATTATATGCAACTTTACAATTATTAAGCGAATACATCAGCTGTTAGTGATGAAAGATTTGTATAACTGGAATGAATTTGTGAATCTCTATGACTGGGAATTTGACTTTATGTGTGATGAACAGAAACATGATGTTGAGTTTTACCAGTCAATGATTCACGAAAAAAGAGGAAATGTACTTGAAATAGGATGTGGAACTGGAAGAATTACAAGGGAACTGGTGAAATGTGCTGATAGTGTAACTGCTGTTGACAATGCATCAGCATTTTTAAATAAACTACACGATCAGCTTTACAATACAAATAACCTTGAAACTGTGTTATCTGAGATGACAGACTTATGTTTGAATAAGCAGTTTGATACAATAATCGTTAGTTATTCCACCTTTCAGTATTTATTAGATAAAAACATGCAGATTAAAGCTTTAAAAGTGTTTAAAAAACATCTTAAAGAAGATGGGCAAATTCTCATTGATATTTCTCCTTGTACCGCTTTAACTGAATCTCTTAATGTGTTAACACCGATTTATCATCATTATCATTCAGCTCTGAATGCTGATATAACAATGTTAACATCCTATCAGGTAGATTCTGTACAGAAGATCCAGTATTGGACAGATAAGTATATGATAAAATACAGAGAAAAAACAGTAAATGGCAATGAATTTGAAGAATTTATACATCATTTAGCGCTTAAAAGAGTTGATCCTGAAGATATGAATGATCTGGCCAAACTGTCAGGACTTAAAATTTTAAACATTTACGGCACATACCTTAAAGGCACAGTAACTGCTGAAAGTAACAACTGGTTCTTTGTATTAACCCATGATGAAAGTCATGATAATTAAAAAATCTATTGAAAAATGAAATGAGTAATCTTGATAAAAACGATTATTGATATTGGTAGTAATTCAATCAAATATCTATGTGTAAACAAAAAAGACAAATCATACGAAATCATTGATCACGGCACTATAACAAACAGAATAGGCGATCATATTTTAGACACTCGACAATTTACTCAGGAAAAAATGAATAAAACATGTCAGTGCATTTCTGAGATAAAAACACAATTTTCAATGTATAAGGACATAGAATATGTCGCTGTAGGTACCATGGCTTTCAGAAAAGCGCTAAATGCCATCCAAATGCTGGAGGAAGTATTTCAGAAGACAGGAATTTCAATCAGGATTCTCAGTCAGGAAGAAGAGGCCTGCCTGAGTTATCATGCAGCACTTTCCGATTTTAATCAGATTGAAAACATGCTCATTTTTAATCTGGGTGGAGGAAGTACTGAACTGGTTTATGTTAAAGACGAACTTGAAAAAAAAACAATTAGCCTTGATTTCGGGGCTCTGATACTAACAAACAAATTCACAGATAGTCATGAATATTTCAGTTATAAAGCCTGTAATCATTATTTGAGTGAAGTTGTTTCTGCTTTGGATGATTTCAAACCAGAAAAGATAATTGGTATAGGTGGCACAATTAGTTCTGCAATTCGTTTAAGTCAAAAAATCAAATCCTACCACTTTTCTAAAATTCATCTTAATAAACTGACTGAAAAAGAATTAGATTATCTAATATTTGTCTTTTCAGAGCCAGTTACCAATTCAGAAGCATATCAGGATTTAGTAATCAATAACACTTACCTTCCCCACTCTCATCGAGATATCATTTTACCAGGATTATTGATTATGAAACAACTCATTAAAAAATACAAAAAAAATGAAATCATCTGCAATGAGAAAGGCTTAATTTTCGCCTTAATCAATGATTAATTCAAAAAACAGATTCATAATTTCTTTTATATGCCTACTGTCAATAATGAAAAATTTGGAATTGATTTTGCAAATAAAAGAGCTAATAGATGTTAAAAAAAAGCAAAGGGGAATGTATGAAAAGACTTATGTTAAAAATCAGTTTGATTTTAGTACTGATTTCTTTGGTTCATTTATATGCGGATAGTGTAAACTTATCGGCTTCTGCATTTAAAGTAAATACCAGAAATCATCACAGTACAGAAATCATTTTTGAGTTACCAGAGTATCATCTCGAAAGCATTTCTCAGGCAAATCAGGTTTTTTCAAGAATTAATATGAATAATATTGAAAAAACAACAAAAGAAGGCTTACCTGAGATTCCAGTTTTTAATGTAAATATCGCTGTACCTAAAGACAGTCAGGTTCAGTTACTTTCACAGTCGGTTTTAAAAAAAGAAAGCCAAAATAATGTGTTGTTATATCCTTCTCAAGGTGATGAAGATAACAGAAAAGCGTTTATCCTTGACAACAAATTTTATGAGAACAATAGCCATTATCCTGCCCAAATCAGTCAGATTTCTGAGGTTTTTGCGATAAGAGATTATGCGGTTGTTAATGTATTAGTGCAACCTTTTATATACAACGCAAAAAGCAAAACACTTGAAATTAATAAAGAAATTAAACTGGTCATTGAACACAGTTCCAGAACTGGAGATGTTCAGTATCAGCTTAATTCAAAAATTTCACGCGCTTTTGAACCAATTTATAGCGCATCAATTGCCAATTACGATCAGATTCGTTCTGATTATGTTATTTATCAACAACCTACTTTGCTCATTATATACCCAACCAATACGACTGCTGCGTATTTAACCGAGTTAAATAAACTGGTAAACTGGAAAAAACAAAAAGGGTTCAATGTTGTAACTGCAACAGGAACAGATGTTGGTTCAACAACAACATCTATAAAAAACTATATTCAAAATGCCTACGATACCTGGGAAAATAAACCAGAATACATTATGCTGAT
>JAGOCT010000164.1 GCA_017998585.1 Candidatus Cloacimonadota bacterium
TCCTGAAACAGCTATCATGCCAAAAATCAACAATCTTAGCTCTGGAAAACTCATTAAACTTGGAGTGGCCGTTGCTGACTTTCCTTATGTAGCTTATCAAAATGGTGAATATGTTGGCTTTGATATTGAACTGATTCAAAATTTCGCAAAAGACCGTAATTATAAGTTAGAAATTACAACCATGGAATTTGGCTCATTGGTAAATGCCCTTGCTTCTGGTAAAGTAGATATGATTTCTGATGGTATTGCGATAACCCAAGAGCGTCAAAAACAAATCAATTTTTCTGATGAATATATGGTTTTTAAAACAGGTGTCTTTGTACTGGAAAAAAATTATGCAGGGGACTTGGCGTCTCATTCGTTAGACATGAATCATATTGCAGAAAAAACGATAGGGGTTTACGAAGGGACGATTCATGAAAATTATATCATGGAAAATTATCCGAAAGCAGAGATTAAACGATTTACTGGAACAGCTGATCTGATTATAGCCCTCAAAACAAAAAAAATCGATGCGATTATGGTAGATGAATTTTATGGGAAATCCGTTGTTAAACAAAATCCAGAAATGGACTTTCTTGCACAAAATATTTTTTCTCAGGATATGGGTATTGGTTTTAACAAAAATAATCAAGTTTTGTTAGACGAATTTAACAAATTCTTACAACAAATTAAAAGCGATGGGACCTATGACAATATTTATCAACGATGGACAGAATCAGAAACAGAAAACATCCAGGTACCAGATATCACTTTAAATTCAAATGGGAAACTATTACGTGCGGGCATATCGATCTGTGGGCTTCCATATTCAACCTACATAAACGAAAAACTAACTGGTTTCGATGTTGAAATTCTTCAGCTCTTTGCCAAACAGTATCATTACAATCTTAAGATTGATGTGATGGAGTTCACCTCATTGCTGGCAGGTTTAGCAAGTGGGAAAGTAGATTTAGTTGCAGCAGGAATAACTATCACTGATGAAAGAAGCAAACAGGTTAATTTTTCTGATTCATATATTCAGGACAGAGCTTGTCTAATCATCCTGAAACAAAATAAATTGGATAAAGAGACTACTCCACTCAAAGTCTCTAGCTTAAAAAACTTTATCAATCAGGTGAAAGAGAGTTTCTACAATAATATCATTTTCGAAAAACGTTATCAACTCATTATTGACGGCTTATTGGTTACTTTATTGATTTCATTCTTCTCTGTTATTTTGGGCACTGTTTTTGGGGCAATTATCTGCTTTTTAAGAATGTCTAAAAATAAAATCAGTCAGGGTTTTGCAAAAATCTACATCTCCGCTCTCAGAGGAACACCTGTTCTGGTTTTCTTAATGATTACCTATTATATTGTCTTTGCATCTGTTAATATCAACCCAATCTATGTTGCGATATTTGCTTTTGGTTTAAACTTCGCAGCTTATGTATCCGAAATGTTTAGAACAGGTATTGAAGGAATAGACAAAGGGCAGTCAGAAGCAGGTATTGCAATGGGGTTCAATAAAATTCAGACATTTATTCTCATCATCATGCCCCAGGCAGCAAAATCAATCTTACCCGTTTACAAAGGGGAAGTCATCTCTCTGGTTAAAATGACTTCTATTGTAGGATACATTGCTGTTGAAGATTTAACCAAAGCCGGCGATATCATCAGAAGCCGTACCTTTGATGCCTTCTTCCCACTCATCATGATAGCAGTCCTCTACTTCCTGATTTCCTGGGTTTTAATCCTGCTGCTTGATTTTTTTCAAAAGAAAACAGAGCCTAAATCAAGGAGGAAAACCGCATGATACAAGTCAAAAATCTCTCCAAAAAATTTGGCAATCTGACCGTATTAAAAGAAATAAACTGTAATATCAAAAAAGGGGAAGTCATTTCAATTATTGGCCCATCTGGTACTGGTAAAAGCACTTTTCTCAGATGTATCAATCTGCTGGAACAACCCAGTGGCGGAGAAATATTCGTTGACCAGATCAACCTGATGGATAAAACGACAAATATCCCTAAAATGAGACAAAGAATGGGAATGGTTTTTCAATCTTTCAATATCTTTTCTCACATGACTGTTTTAGAAAATCTGTGTATAGGTCAGATTAAACTCCTAAACAAGACTCAGGCGGAAGCAATTGAAAAAGCAAGAGAACTGTTAAAACTGGTAGGTCTGGCTGAAAAAGAGAATTACTTTGCAGATGAACTGTCTGGTGGTCAAAAACAAAGAATCGCTATTGCCCGGTGTCTGTCAATGGATCCTGAAATCATACTGTTTGATGAGCCAACCTCTGCCCTGGATCCTACCATGGTTTCAGAAGTACTGGCTGTAATTCGCAGACTTGCCAAAAATGGAATGACCATGCTGGTAGTAACTCATGAAATGGATTTTGCCAGAGATGTATCCAGCCGGATTTTCTATATGGATGAAGGAATCATCTACGAAGAAGGCTCTCCTGAACAGATTTTCAAAACACCTCAAAAAGAAAAAACAAAAGCCTTTATCAATCGAATCAGAAGTCTAAATTACCAAATCAGATCGCAGGATTATGACCTCTACCAGTTAAATGCTGAAATTGAACAATTCTGCGAAAAGCATTTCCTTTCGAGAAAAACCGTCAATAATACACTACTTATCTACGAAGAGCTACTATCCGTTTATCAGCACTTTTTCAAAGCATATCATATTGATATTTCACTGGCTTATTCAGAAAAACATAACACGATGGAGCTCCATTTCTCTTATCAGGGAGATAAACATAATCTGCTTGAAAGTGATTTTGAAGATGATGAGTTAAGTATCAACCTTATCAATAACTTATCTCAGGAATTCAATTTCAGCTATGAGAATCATTACAACAAGATTTCGCTCCTGATTAAAAAAGTTTAAATAGTCGCAGGGGGCTTAACCGTTCCCTGCCTATTTATTATCTTCAATTAATTCATAAATCGTCATTTGATTTGTTCATATCTTTATCATCACTTCAGTTATAATAACAATATTTTTCAGGAAGTTAAAAAAAGCGCTTGACACTAATGCCTATAAAAAAAAAGATACAAAAAAACGAAATAGATAAATATGGATATAAGGAGAGTCAAATGACGAAAGCTGATTTAGTTAAACAAGTTGCAAATGATACTGGTATGTTACGCCGAGAGGTTGCACAGATCGTCGATGCTTTTTTACTCTCAGTAAAAGAAAAGATGAAAGAAGGAAATCACATAGAGATTCGTGGATTTGGAACCTTCAAACTCAAAACCAGAAAACCTCGTGTTGGACGTAATCCAAAGACTGAAGAAAAAGTACCAGTACCAGAAAGAGTTGTGCCCACTTTCAAATTTTCTAGAGAGTTTAAATTAGACATTATAAACAGCAACGAAGAATAACATAGGAGGACTTATGCCTTGCGGAAAGAAAAGAAAACGCCATAAAATTGCCACTCATAAGAGAAAAAAAAGATTGAGAAAAAATCGTCACAAAAAAAAATAAATTAATCTGACCATTTTCTTTATGAACCGGCCTCTTCTGGGGGTCGGTTTTGGCTTTTTAAAACAAGGAGTTTATGATGATATTCGACCATATCAGCCAATTCAAACAGTATATATCTGTTCATCCTCTGTTCAGATTTGTAAATGACTATATCAGTCAGACAGATTTATCAAGCATCCCTGAAGGAAAACATGACATAGGCCATGGCATCACACTGGGTATTAATGAATACATGACACGTACAGTTGAAGAATCTTTTATTGAGTGTCATCGAAAATACATCGATATCCAGATGATCACCTGTGGCAGTGAGCAAATCGGGATATTGCCAATCAAGGAAGCATTTCAGTTTCCCTATGATGAAGAAAAAGACTTTCAAAAGCTTCAGGGTATTACAGATTTTATCTCTCTGAAACCCTCATACTTTATGATTTTTTTCCCCAAAGATGGACACATGCCTATGCTGATCAATTCAGCTAAGCCTGAGAAAGTCAGAAAACTAGTCTTTAAGGTACCGGCTCAAACAACATAGATCTTATTCTATCTCTGAATATACATGCGCTTTAAGCCAGCTTTTCTTTGACTCAGAGATGTGAAACTCAGAGAAGTCTCCATATTTCAGATAGAAATCAAGTCTGACACTGACTAACTCATCAAAATCTTTCACTTTGAATGGCTCAGGATAACGGTATTGATTACAGAGCGGATAATTAACATGATAGTCTAAAATATGAATATCTTCTCTGGTAAATAATGAGGTTATCGCAATATTCAAGAAAACCTGATGAATAAAGATTTTGTAAAGATTATCTTCTTCGAAATATTTCTGCCACTCTACATTGAGTACATACTCTTCAAAATAATCCTTCCAAAGACTTAGAATCCGATATTCAGGAGAAACAACGATACAGCCCGCATTGAAATATGAATAGATCCTTTGCTGGTCAATCGTAGTAATGACATCAAACAAATTATCCGTACTGACTGAACAGCAATTGTATATCTCATTCCAAAAAGCAGGGAGTGGTTCTTCGTATAATCCTGCGATATTTTTCAAATCTACTGGCCGACAGGCAAGTGGTAAATTAAGCATCGTCAGTTCCTGAGGAAACTGTAAAAATAAAGTATCGATATCCGCCCATATCAAACGATTGCAAAACTTCAAATATCCGTTTTCTACAAATCCTGCTGCCAATGTTTTTTCATGATAAGGGATATGTGCAAATTTTTCTGGAATAGTGATCCACTCAATTTGAACCTGACAGCTATTGATAAAATCTGTCTGTTCAGAGGTCAAAGTATCTCTATAAATCTCATTCATTACGATCACGACTGGCATCGAAGAAAATTCTCCACAAAAGTCACGAATAGATAACACAAAACTTTTTAATAAAGCATACTCATTCTTTAAA
>JAGOCT010000165.1 GCA_017998585.1 Candidatus Cloacimonadota bacterium
TCTCAAGGGTATTAAACGGTAATAGCGGAATCTGATGCGCATAACAAATCCCTTTAGCTGTTGCCAAACCAATACGAATACCAGTAAATGACCCGGGTCCGTTAGATAATAATACAGCATCCAGGTCCTTTGCTGACAGATTATTGACTTTGAATGCCTGCTCAATCTGAGGCATCAGCCTTTCAGAATGAGTGATCTGTATATCTGTATAAAAAACAAAAATGATCTTTCCATCTTTTTCAAGTGCAATACTACCGGAATTAGCACTTGTATCAATCGCTAAGTAAAGCATATGACCTCTTTTTTTATGTTTTCATGAACATATTTTACAAACTAATCCAAAACCGTCAAGTATTTAATCTCTGATCATAAAAAAAGGCGCAGTAAACTGCGCCAATCAATAATTCTTTTATTTTTTAATCGATCTGAATCTTTAAAACACCTTTTTCTCTGCTAACAACATAAAGTATTTTTTCATTACCGTATTGAGAGAAGTGAACATTGTTGACATATCCGATTTGTGACATTGGCAATCTGTCAATCATTTTTGGATTATCTGGATTTGATATATCGAAGAGATAAACACCACCTGAAGTAGATGAAACAGCCGCATAATTACCTCTTACTGCGACATTCTCAGCATATCCCTCTGTATCATAAGTATATACTTTTGTTGCATTCATAGCATCATCTAATTTATAGACATGAAATCCAGCTTGTTTATCAGCGATGTAAGCATAATTATCTTTAACTTTTACATCCATTGCATAACCAGGAGTATCAAAACTATTTACTTCAGCTAAAGTCTCTTTTTCTGAAATGGTTATACCTACCTGACCATAAGCAGTAAAAATGTGATTATCAGCAACTTCAATTCTTTGAGGTTGAGGATTAGTTTGCACCTCTTTTTTATCATGAAGTAACTGAGTATCAAATGAAACATGACTAAACTTAATCTTATTCTCTTTTCTTACACCTCTATAACAATAAGAATTGGCAGTCGTTGTATCTGAAGGGGTAAAAACAATATTCGTTAAATCTACTGTATCACCACTTGAATAAGTTAAAAATGTTTGCGAAGGCAAATTATCAAGGCTATAAACTTCCAAATTCCAGTTTGCTCCCAACAATAAACGATTTAATAAAAACATAGTATTTGTATACTTATGATAATATATCAACTTTGCTTGAATTGGAGCAGGTACTCCGGCATACAAATAGGAATTGGCTGATTTGATTAAGGCACCTGAGTTTAAATTGTAAATATGATAACCTGCATAGTCATCTGCAATAAAAAGCATATCTTCAGATGTATCAACCTGTATCGGGTCACCCTGTGTCGTAAAACTATGAATAACTTTCATCTTATGTTCTTCCTGATAAGGATCATTGGCTTTAGCACAGCCAAAAACAATTAAGCTCAATGTGATGAGCAGGTATAAAAACTTTTTCATCTCGCCTCCAAATATTTATACGTTTTGATTAGTAAAATAGCAAATATCATTCCAAAAAAAGAAGGAGACTCAAAATATCTCCTTCAAATTATATATTATCTTCTTTTTTATCTGTTTAAACTGGTTTTAATTCTGTCAGTCAAGCTGTCAATATCTAATTTGCAGTATTTATAGACATCCTCAGCTGTTCCGGAGCAGGCATAGTTTTCAACACCGAATTTCACTAATTTTGTAAATAAAGAGCGATTCATCATCTGATCAGCAACAATCGAACCAAGTCCGGTGTTTACATTGTGATCTTCATAAGTAAACACTATCTTCTTTTGAGCGATTGAGGACAACATCTCTTCATCTGCTTTCACAGGGCATGATACATTCCATAATTCGAGTTTGATACCTTCTTGTGCCAACTGATCGACCACTTTTAAAGCATTTCCGGCTAATGTACCCATTACCAGTAAAGCGCCATCATTGCCTTCTCTGAGTTTATCAGCTTTTCCATATTTAAAAGTATAATTTTCATCAAAGAAAACTTCTCCATTCTCTTTTGTGAGTATATCTAGTTTTGAACGCCCCATTGCCATCACCACATTACCCTGATGCATTGCCGCATAATGAACCGCTCTGTCTGTCTGATTAGGATCAGCAGGCACAATCACCTGAAAATGATATAAATTTCGCATCAGACCTACATAATCAATACATTGATGCGTTTTTCCGTCTTCTCCGACATCTAAGCCCACATGGGTATTGATCACTTTCAAATTGGTTTCATTGATATCACTGAGACGATGCTGATTGTATGTCTCGTCAATACCAAAAACACCAAAATCAGCAAAAAAGGTCTGAACATTCATTTTTGATAAAGCAGCAGCGCACACGGCTGTATGATGTTCCATAATACCTGCCTGGAAGAAATTTTCGGGCATTTCTTTCTGAAATCCGTTCGTTTTCACACTACCCATCAAATCGCAGTCAAAAACAGCCAGTTTTGTTTTGCTGTCATGATTCATTTTGGCAATATCTTCCAAAGCATTGCCCCAGGCAGATCGATTATCAGTTGACTTTGCATAAACTCTTATCGGACTATCAGTCAAACTGAGTTTTTGTTTTGCCTGAATCGGATAGCTTGATCGTATGCTTGATACAATCGCTTCTTTTCTTAAATTCTCATAATGATTAAAATCAAAATCCACTTTTAATTCTTCAAGCGCTCTCAAGCAATCTGCTTTTGGTAAAGTAGATCCATGATATTTCTCTTTGTTCTCCATGAATGAAACGCCTTTACCCATAACGGTATGAGCTAATATCATCACCGGAGCATCCACAGATTTAGCTTTATCAATTGCATCCAGAATTTCACTGATACAATGTCCATTAATCTCAATAACTTCCCATCCATCACTTTTAAAATTACTGATAATATCCTGTGGCATTACCTGATGTATATCTCCGTTTATCTGTAACTGGTTGTAGTCAATAAAGCAGGTCATATTATTCAACTGATATTTTTTTGCAAAACGTCTTGCTTCACTAATTTGACCTTTTTGTTGTTCACCATCACCCATGATGACATAAATTTGATTGTTAATCTGCTTCATTTTACCTGCAAGTGCAAACCCACAGGCTGCAGATAAACCCTGTCCCAAATTGCCGCTTGCCCATTCAACACCTGGTACAGCAGGCTCAATATGTCCTTCAAAAATACTGTTTGCTAAACGAAATTCTGACACTGCTTCTTCCAGTTTTACAAAACCAGAACAAGCCAAAGCAGTATAAACTGCAGGAGAAATATGGCCATTACTCACCACCAGCATATCTCTGTCTTCTTTATGCGGATTAAGTGGATCGACATTCATTGTATGATAAAGACTTAACAACATATCAATACAAGACATTGAGCCACCTGGATGACCAGATTCTGACAATGTTGTCATCGTTAATATTGCAGCTCTTGAAAGATCGCGTAATTTTTCAATTTTTTCAATCAATTCATCTTTATTTAGCATTTTCATCCTCATTTTTTGTTTTTTTTAACATACAAAAAAAAGGCAATATTATTGTCAACAAATTGCAAAGATAATTTTGCTAATTACTGAATTTCCAATGTTTATTGATTTATAAACAGAACAAATCATATTATAAAACCTCATTTTAAAAACTCGTTTCAAAAAAAAATCATTTTTTTTAAAAAAAAACTTGCCATAATTTTTGAGATAATAAGATTGGTATTTAGAAATAAAACATAGCGTGAAAACAAGAGACAAAGATCTCTGTAAAAAATAAAAATAAAACGTATTCTATAACACAAAAAAGATGTTATAGAGGGAGGATTAGAAAATGAAAGCATTTAAAAAACTTATGGTTGTTGCATTAGTAGTAGTTGCATTCGCTACTGTAGCTTGCGCTAAAAAAGAAGAAGCTCCAGCTGAACCAGTTGTTGAAGAAACTGTTGTTGACACAACTGTTGTTGCTGACACTACTCAAGCTCCAGCTCAACAATAAGACCGAGTTTAATTTAAACTGAACTGCTGTCCAAAAGACAGCAGTTTTTTTTTGAATAACTATCAGAAATGATTGAAGTAAGCTCTCATGATATGTATGGATACTTTTATCCTATGGATTTAAACAGATTCTGTCAAAAATTGCTTTTAATTGTCTGATATCCGGTTCTTAAAAAATAAAACCCAACATAATATCATTATTCAGTCTTTGATGATTTAAATTGTTTTGATACAAAGAGAGTCCGTATGAGCAGTTTATCTTATCATTAAACATATATTTGCTTCTTACTGACACTTCTCTATAATAGATCCGTGAAGGCGGATTGCTTTCATTATTCAATTCTTCACCCAATGAAAAAACTGAAAATAACATCAATGGAGAGATATCAGCATTCGCTCCAAACAGATAAGAAAAACCGCTGATATTTTTATCACTAAAGACATAAGTTAAGCCTGAATTAAAGAATAAAGGTGATTTTGTATAATACTCCAAATTGAGATTGAACTGCTGATTAGTACTTATCTTATAATCACTTCGCTTATAAGCAAAACTAATGACTTTATGATTTCTAACGTGCAGCACTGATACCTGTTCATAATTTCTATTTAAAAAACTGGCTTTTGGCGCATTAGCATATTCAATATTCAAACGGGTATCTTTAAATACATGAACATCATGTAAACCCGCAATGTACATTTCATCTGTCGTCTGGTAACGGTAATGTCTTTCTCTGCCAAAGCTGGCTCTTAATAAATTCAGAAGCCTAAAATCTACACGTTCTGCATCACTGTTCCAGTTATCAATTGTTTTATTTGCAGACCATGAAGCAGACAAGCTCAGGGTTACTGGTTTCTGAAAAAGTGCTAAACTATCAGCCCATATAGAGTTGACTAGTAAACTTATTAATAAAACTATTGCATATTTAAATGAATAAAA
>JAGOCT010000166.1 GCA_017998585.1 Candidatus Cloacimonadota bacterium
TTTAATCTCATTTTATGCTCCTGTATAATAGTCTTTTTGTTTAAAAAGCATTTTATAGCATAATTCGTCAAGCTTTTTCTTGAAAAATTTATAAAATGGCTTTATATTGCTGAGTTTGAGTTTGCATTAATTCTCTAACTTCATGAAATCTATAAATAATGTGGATCTAATATAAAATAGAATTTAGAAGATCCACATCAAAATGTGTCTGATTGCCATTTGAATGATTTGATTTATCAGATCTCATTTTTAATTACTTCGGATTTTATGCATTAATATTTCTGAAACGCCCTTAATATATAAATCTTTAATTGGTCCGACGACCTGATAACCTGATTTTTCATAAAGAGATTTGGCTTTGATGTTATAATCGCCGACAGCTAAAAAATAATCAACTGCATTATTTTCATGATAACATAAGGTCTCAAAATGATTTAGAAGAGCTGTACCATAACCTGTATTCTGATAGGCAGGATCTACCACCAACACGTGAAGATAGGGAAACCAGTTAAAAATACCTCTTTCTTGAAACCAGGAAAATCCGATAATCTGACCATTCTCAGATTCAGCTAAATAGATCGTATCTTTATCGAAACCTTCTTTTAATAGTTCAAATCCGATATATTCATTTTGATGATTGATAAAATATCTTTTCCCTAATTCAGTTTTAAACAGCAACTCAGCACATATCTGCCGGTAGCTTTGATCAGCTTTAACTATTTTCATACTTTACCTCTCTCAGAATCGGTGATTATTATCTCTTCGGTATCTTTCCAAAACCGTCATTTCTAACGGATTAGCATGTTCGTTTAATCTGTTGTTTATTTTTTCTTTTATGATTTGAATTTGTGTCTTAAATGCTTGTAAACGAGCACTGTTCAACTTTGTTGCTGAGGTCATTTTGAAACTTTGAGGATTGATCCAGCTTTTTTTATTTCGAATTCCAAAATGAAGATGAGGACCAGTTGAATAACCTGTAGAACCTACAGCTCCGATGATTGATCCTGCTTTGACTGACTGGCCATGTTTTACATTGATGCGATGTAAGTGGGCATATTGTGAGATATGACCATCCTGATGTCTGATTTCTACCGTTTTACCATATCCACCATACCAGTTTGCCCTGATAACTGTCCCTGCTGCTATTGAATAGACAGGAGTTCCAGTTGAAGCCCGATAGTCAATGCCGTTATGCATTTTTTTTCTTCGTGAAATCGGGTGAATGCGATAACCAAAGCGTGAAGTAATTTGAATTCGGTCGAGTGGCAGTCTTAAAGCAGCAGAAAGCATTGCTAAACCATTTTCCATATACATCCCGTTAAATGCAGACTTTTTATCAGACTCTTCATAACGGTAAGCTTCTGCTTTTCCGGATGTCTTACCTTCGTAGGCAACATATAAAAGCTTTGTTCCTGGTAGTTTTTGATTCAGATAATAGTTTTCTTCCAACAGCACTTTAAAGTAATCCCCTTTTCTGGCAGAGGTTCTAAAATTGATCTTGCTACTTAATGTTTGTGAAATTTCATTTTTAACAGAGGATTCTATTTTTTTTTCATTTAACGCCTGATTAAGAGTGCCATCTAAGTATCCTTCTACTATTCTGAGCCTTTTTTCTGTTTCTTTTTCAACATATTCATAACTAAACTGACCTTCTTGATATCTTATAATATGACTGCTGATGACACTCTCAAGATAAGCAATTTCTTTAAACTCATTGGTTTGTGAGTCAAAAATGAGCTCAAACTGGCTCCCTGGTTGAATTGTTTCGATATCAACTTCATTTGAAAGAGCGGTTATCAGTTCTGATATCAAAGATGCAGACATGTCTGTTTTCTGTAATTCGCTGTAAAGACTGCTTCCTGCAGGGATAAGTATTGTTTTTTTGTTGCTTTGCTTTTCCGTTTGTTCTGTTTTAATAATTGTTTTTTTTGTACAACCTGATCCAATTAGTATGATGAGGATGATACTAATAATGCCGATATATTTAATTTGATTCATTTATTTCCAGACTGAGTCTGTCTCCCTGATTTTTCACTTGTATATGATGTCTGAAACAGACCTACTATTAAAATAATTCTAAAAATGATGTTTTGTTACAATTTTTCTTGCCAGGCAATGACTGTTTGAGGATTAATGACGATTAATCCCTGAATTTGACTGGAAAAATCCTGCTCATTACGTTGAAAGATAAAAGTACTTTTTACATCAGATAAAGTCGAATAATCTGCTAATGGCTTATTTTGCAGTAACACTTCCTGGTAGAAATCTTGATTTAATGCTACAAAGAATCGCGCCTTTCTTAACTCAGACAAAGAGAAAATAGTATTATTAATTATGAGGTGATCATGATGTCTTTTTTCTTTTATCTGAGCCCAGGCTTTTTGTCTGAAATGTTCGCAAATATCTCCTTTAAGGATTTCAGGATAAAAATGAGCCGGACTGATCAATGCCCAGTCATAGCGAAGTGCATCTAATCTACGCTCTTTTGCTTGTGAGTTGATTTCACTTCTCTCAATCGACTCAGCAACAATTGCAAACAGTTTTTGATTATTTTTTTCATTTTTTTGAATATGATATTTTTGAAAGAGCTGACTTATAAATAAAAATTCCTGATAAATTTCTACAGTTTCATTAAATAAAACTTTTAAAAAATGTGTAAAATTACCAGAATTATATATGCTGTCCACAATATGATCAATGCCTGTGTATTCTCTTAATTCTTCGTAACTGAGCCATTTTGTGGAGAATATCTGATACGGTGGTTTAGCTGAAGATTGAATCTCATAATGTTCCTTTTTCTCAAACATTTCTGTGCCGTAGAGGATTTTTAATATACCTGTTTGATAATGCTGCGGTTTCAGACTGATAATTTGATTGAAACTCTTTTGAAGGATACTGTATGTCTCAAAAGGAAGTCCTGCTATCTGATCAAGATGAAAGTGAATATTGTTTAATTCAAACAATTTCTTAAGCTGGGTAGAAAAGTATTCCCATTCTGAATAGCGATTTATCGCATTTAATGTGTCGGGATGAGTCGATTGAACTCCGATTTCAAACTGGAATAAAGCATTCGGCGCATTTTTTAGAATATTAATCAAGGAATCATCGATAAAAGAAGGATGGATTTCAAAATGAAATGTGATTTTTGGACTCAAATCAATCAGATATTGCCAGATTTCTTTGGCAAATTCTTTATTAACATTGAAAGATCGGTCAACAAACTTGATAATGTCTGGTGAGAATTTTATTAAAGAGAGTAGTTCTGATTTTACCTGTTCTGCAGATTTATACTCCAATGTTTGATCTGATCTTGATGAGAGACAATAAGCACATTTAAACGGACATCCCCGCGAGCTTTCATAATATATATATTTGTTTTTTAACTGATTACAATCTTCAGGCTGGTATGGAAAAGGAATTTCTGTAAAAGGATAATTGGGAATATTGATGATTTGTTCATGATGTGAAAAACCTTTTTCTGCAAGCATGTAAAAAGCCTTTTCGCCACTGCCTTTAATCAGATAATCAATTTGATAATTTTGTGTATAATGCTGCGCATTATATGATATTTCAGGTCCTCCTGCTACGATAATCAGATGAGGTAAAATTTTTTTTATATCAGCCAGTATATATTCAATGATTTCCTTATTCCAGATATATATTGCCAGCGCCAGTATCTCTGGTTGAAATTCAAAAATTTCATGGCAAATATCGGAATATTGATCGTTAATGCTTTTTTCGGATATATGACAATGATAATTTAAGTCTTTGATCATCGTCCTCAAATAATACATGGATAAACATGAATGTGTATAACGTGAGTTGACTGCTAAAAATAGTACTTTTTTCAATGAAAATCCAAATTATTTATTGTTCAGATATGACTGAATCTGAGGATATATGACATCTCTGGCTTTTTTTAAGTCTTCCTGGAAGTCTATTTCAATACAAGGTAAGCCATCTGTATATACTGGGTGTAAAAAACAAAATGAGCTTATCATATTTACAGCATATTCAAAATAATTATTATGCTGACCGGTTAAAGCGCCTAATTCTAATGCTTCAAAAAAAGCAGGCAGATCATGTTTTGCAAATTTCCCAATACCTATAAATTCGCCTGCTGCTTTGTCAAGTGAGACCTGTTTGTTTATTTCTATAATACGATCATCTTCTATGGCTACTTTAACTTCTTCTTCACCACACTTTTTTTTCTCAATCAACAGTTCGGTCTGTTGATTATCATTCACTATTTTTTTTAATAATTCAGGATGAAACAATACATCTGCATTAAAATAGATGAAATCTTCAGAAAAATACTTGCCTGCGAGATACAAAGAATAAAGTGTATTTGTATTTTCATAAAGTGGGTTTTCCACAAAATGCACTTGTGAGCTGTTAACCATTTTTAACACATGCTGGGTTAATGTTACTTTTTCAAAACCGACAACAACCACAAATTTTTTGATACCCAAGTTTAAACACTGTTCTATCTGATAATGAATTATGCTTTGATTGCCAATCAGTTCCATTGATTTTGGAATGCTTGATCTGCCCTGATTAAGTCTCATTCCTCTGCCTGCTGCAAGTATAATTGCTTTCATATTACCTTCTTTATTTAAACAGTTCTGCAAGCAAATTGCTTGCATTACAATCTGATAATCCATTTTTTTTTCAATATAAGCTATTCGTCAAGAAAAAACTGATTTAGTCTTTTATTTTGACTTTACCACCATTTGAAAAGGATTCAAAAGAAATGGATGAGGGTACTAACTCAAACTTATAATTGTATTTTTTATCTGGTAAAATTTCAACTTCTATCTCTTCACTGATGAAATGATAATCAGCCGGAATACTCTGTTTTAAGGGATATAT
>JAGOCT010000167.1 GCA_017998585.1 Candidatus Cloacimonadota bacterium
ATCAACGGGTGTTTATCAAAATCTGAGTATTCTTTTAAATGGATCCTATCTGATAAAATCTCCTGAGATTGAAGAAAAAACAATAAATTTAAGCGCATTTATATCAGCCTGTTTCTGAAAAATTTAAGGGTCATTTTGCTTTGTATAATTCTAATCAAATGAAATTTAACTTCGTTACAAGTGATTATTACGCCACGTTCATTTTTAGTCATGATATCGAATGTAAGTTTTATGGATTTTCCAAATCTTTATTGGGATATGGCATCTAATCAAAAAACATTCAAATATCAAAATAAGATTTTAATCCTAATATGAATTTTTATTGACAAAATCTGTTTTATCCATATTGTGTAGTTTAAGGAGATAATATGCAGATTTGCGTTGATTTACATTCTCATTCAGGATATGCAGGTGGGGTGGGAGATATTCAACTGAAAGATATTGTCAACACAATGTCTTATAAAGGGATAGATGTTTTCGGAACTGGGGATTGTCTCTTTCCAAAAAGGACTAAAGAACTACGTCATGAGCTTAAATATGAAGAGAATCAACTTTATAAACTAAATAAAGCTGATAACCAGTCATTTCTCTTACAGACAGAAGTAATCTTTAGTGTTCGTCTCACAGGCTATAAGCATAAAATCGTCGCTCACCATATTATTTTTTTCCCTGATTTTGAAAGTATTGAAAAGATGGCTTTATTAATGACAAAATGGTCTCAAAAAAATACAATTGGCAGACCTTTTATCGTATGTGAAAATCAAAAACAACTGGAAGATCGTCTTTTCGAAATTCAGAATATTCACCCTTTGATTGAGATTATTCCTGCTCATATCATGACGCCGGATGGTTTAATGGGAAGCAAAAATATGCTTACTTCTATGAAGGAATTTTATGGTCAGTTTTTTTTCCATATTCATGCCTTAGAGACCGGGTTAAGTGCAGATCCTGAAATGCTTTCTCAATTAAATGAAATAAATCAGTTGACTATGCTTTCATTTAGTGATTGTCACAGCGCTGCTTTAAATAGAATAGGAAGAGAGTTTACTGTACTAGACTGTGAACATAAATCATATGGCTCAATTATCCAAAGTATTCGTCAAAAAAAAGTGGTTTATACAGCAGAATTTAATCCAGCTGAAGGACGGTATTTTTTAACAGGACACAGGGCAGGCAAGAATCATCATGAAAAGGATTTGTATTATACTGGAGCGATTCCCCAAGATCATATTTGTCCTATATGTGGAAAAAAGTTAACAATTGGAGTCAATGATCGGTGTCAAATGTTACAAAAAAATCCTATCAATTCACAAAAATATGTACATTTGATTCCATTGATTGATGTTTTAGCATACGCACTTAAACAAAAATCTATTAGTTCAAAAAAAGTAATAGCTTTATACGAAATCATTTTAAAAAACTTTGAGAGCGAAATTGATTTGTGGGAAACAGCAGAAACCACAATGATTCAAAAGCTTGATAAAATATCAGATAAAAGAGTCGTCTCATGTATTCTAGCAGTAAAGCAACAACAATTTTCCTATGATCCTCCAGGATTTGATGGGATGTACGGTCAATTGAAAATTAACTGTAAGGACAATTTATCAAACGTTTAACGACAGGAAGGAGTAAAAATGAATCCTGATGTATTTTTAAAGAGAAGAGAAAAGCTCGTAAGCAGTTTAAACAAAAATGAACTTGTTTTAATATTCGGAAATGATGAACCAGGTGGAGCCAGCCGATTTTTACAAAACAGTCATTTTTTCTATTTTACAGGTTTGAAAACACCTGAAGCGGTTTTAGTGATGGGACATATTGAAGAAAATCCGATTGATCTGATTTACATTCAAAGAAATATACCCGATCGTATTGTCTGGGATGGAGAAAAAATGTATCCAGAACAAGTAACTCAATTAACTGGAATTAAAACCGTTTTGTTTTTAGATAACTTTGAGGGAAGTATTTCAAATTATCTGTATCAGGCAGATAAGGCATATATCAATATTGGATTGCATGAACTCGATAAACCACTCAGTAAAACACTACATTTTGTAAAAAAAGTCAGAGAAAAAATACCACATGTTTGCTTTAGAGATGTCAATCCTTTGATCAGACCTTTACGTCAGATCAAAGATGAAACAGAAGTGGAAGCTATTACTGAATCTATCCGAATTACCTGGGCAGGTATCAAATCTATCTGGATGAATGCTCGTGCCGGTATGATGGAGTATGAACTTGAAGCAATGTTACACTTTGAAATGGAAAAACGGGGTTGTCGTAATTTTGGATTTGTACCTATTGTTGCTGCAGGAAAAAATGCAGCCACCTTGCATTATATCGAAAACAATTGTCGCATCGAAGAAAATCAACTGGTTTTATTGGATGTGGGTGCCTCAAATGAGAATTATAGTGCCGATATTACTCGTACCTTCCCGATTAGTGGTACATTCTCAGACAGACAAAAAGAAATCTATGCTGAAGTACTCTATATTCAAAAAGAGATTATTGCGATGATCAAGCCAGGTGTAGGAATGGCTGAATTAAACAAGAAAACACGCGAATTAATGTTTGAATCTCTTAAAAAATTAAATCTGATTACAGAAGAATCTGAAATTGTTAAGTATTATATGCATGGCATTGGTCATCATCTGGGTCTGGATGTTCATGATATTGGCGCACGTGATTCCATTCTTCAGGAAGGTGTTGTAATAACCGTTGAACCTGGTATTTATATTCCTGAAGAGGCAATTGGAGTTCGTATTGAAGATGATGTTCTCGTTACTTCTAACGGTCATAAAGTGCTTTCTGACTTCATTCCAAAAGAAATTGACGAACTCGAAAAATTACTTGCTGAATACAAAAGTCACGTTATTACTCAACAGGATTTAGATGAGATTGCAAATGATTAAAAGTGTGGGTTATCCCACACTTTTTTATATGATATTTTTTCATTTGCGGTAAAGCAAGAAGTTTGTTTATAATTTTCATCAATAATATCTTACTTGCTTTAATTAAAACAAAAATTAAGGTTGAAAAATGAAAAAAGCAATTTATCCGGGTACTTTTGACCCGATAACAAATGGGCATATCAATATCTTACAAAAAGCTACTTTGCTTTTTGATGAAGTCATACTCGCTGTTGCAAATATTACAGGAAAAAATACCCTGTTTACAACTGAAGAAAGGTTAAACCTGTGTCGTCAGTCAGTAAAACATATTCATGGTGTTCAGGTTGTCTCATTTGATGGTTTAGTGGTTGAGTTTGCACGTCAGATAGAAGCTGTAACTATGGTTAGAGGACTTAGAGCGGTATCTGATTTTGAATATGAACTTCAGTTAGCTCTAATGAATAAAAGTATTTATCAGACTATTGATACAATTTTTCTGGTTCCAGACTCTCAGTATTTATATTTAAGTTCCAGTATGGTCAGGCAAATTGTTGGGTTGGGTGGTCGATTACACGATCAAATTCCAGAAGTAGTGGAAAATGCAATTATTGAAAAATTTAATGCGTTAAATCTGAAAGATCTAAAAAATAAGTCAAATATATAGTCAAAAAGGAATTGTTATGGTAAAAAGGGCTATTGTATTGTGTAGTGGTGGAATGGACAGTTTAATTACAACTGCTGTTGCAAAAAGAGAAAATGATGAAATTTATTTGCTTCATGCAAATTATGGTCAGAGAACAGAACAAAAAGAGCTAAAATCATATCAAAAAATTTGTGAATATTTTAAGCCTGATGGTCAGTTAGTAGTTGATATAGATTTTCTTGTGAAAATAGGTGGGAATTCTCTGACAGATTATCATATGGACGTGCCACTAAATCATTTGACTGACAGCGTTCCTAATACCTATGTTCCTTTTAGAAATGGTAATCTGATATCTATAGCAGTTTCTTGGGCCGAAGTCATAGAAGCACAATCCATTTATATTGGAGCTGTTGAAGTAGATAGTTCAGGATATCCAGATTGTCGAAGAGTATTTTATGACCAACTGGAAAAAGCGATCAATCTAGGTACAAAAGATGAAACTCAAATTTTTTTAAAGACACCTATTATAGATAAGATGAAGCATGAAATTATAAATATAGGAAAAGAGCTTGGTATTCCCTTTGAATTAAGCTGGAGTTGTTATGTGAATAATGAAATCGCCTGTGGAGAATGTGACAGCTGTATTCTGCGAATAAGAGCATTTAAACAGGCTGGTATGATAGACCCTATTCCTTATTCTATTCAGATTGACTGGAGTGAAAAATGAATGATTTTAATGAAAAATTCCTGTATCATATCTGGGACCAGCAACACCTTAAATCAGAGCTTACGCTTGAATCTGGAAAAACAATAAAAGTCTTATTTTCAGGACATTGGAACAGAGGAGCAGGAGCTGATTTTAAAAATGCAATATTAGAAATAGATGGTGTTAATATCCAGGGTGATGTTGAAATTCATATTAATACTTATGATTGGAATGCCCATAATCATCAGGATGATGCCAATTTCAATCAAGTGGTACTACATGTTGTATATGAAAACAAAACAAGTCAACAATATACAATTAAAGAAAATGGAGATTTATCTGAAATATTGAAAATAAATGATAAATTATCTGAAGAAATCCAGAAATTTCTAGAAACTGAGAACAATTTACATTTTACCGAACATGAAAAGTACTGCCCTGTTTTTTCTATTCAAAATGAGTGGATTCCCAGACTTTTGACAGAATATGGAATGGAACGTTTTTACAGAAAAATCAAACGTTTTAAAGCAGAGCTATCTTTCAGTTCTTTTGATCAGTTACTTTATCAGGGAATTTTTGAATCTCTTGGTTATACGAATAATAAATTTCCTTTTTATCAGCTTGCTAC
>JAGOCT010000168.1 GCA_017998585.1 Candidatus Cloacimonadota bacterium
CGTATTAGTAATGCAACAACGTAAATGGGGCAAAATCAATGGAAATTATTAAAATATTAATCGTTGATGACGAGGAATCAAACTTAAGTTTACTTGAATATGTATTAAAACGCTATCATTACAAGGTTGATCGGGCAAATAACGGACTCATTGCAATCGATAAATTTGTTAGTTCTGAATATGATATTGTATTACTCGACGTGATGATGCCCTTAATGGATGGTATCGAAACCTGTATCAGAATGAATGAGTACAATAAAAATATACCCGTCATCTTATTAACTGCTTTAAATGATGAAGATGTTTTAAAACGAGGATTTGATGCAGGGGCATGGGATTATATCACCAAACCCTGGAGTGAAGTAGATCTGATATCAAGAATTGAAAAAGCCAATAAAGTCTATACGGCTGAAAAGAAAATTCGGACACTTTATGATACATTAAAACGCGAACATGAAAAGCAAAATAAAGAAATCCAGCTGGCTGTAGAAGTCCAAAATTACTTTTTACCTAAATGGATGCTTTATGATAAGTGTATCAAAGTATCTTCAACCTATAATCCTTCTGTAGGATTAGGAGGAGATATTTATGATTTTCTGCCAATCAATCCGCATCAGTATATCATATACATAGGCGATGTTTCAGGTCATGGGGTACAGGCTGCCTTGATGATGACTGCTGTCAAAGCATTAATAAAAATGATTGTTGATGAAGAAAAAAAACATTTGAGCTTGCCTGGTCTTGTTAGCCGTTTAAATAAGATTCTCGCTAAGAATGTTTTTAACAATAAATTTCTGACTTTGCTGATCATGCTTTTTGATTTTGAAAAAAAACAAATGACCTTTTATAATGCCGGCCACCCACCATTCTTAATTCTTAATAAAAAAACGAAAGAAATTAAAAAAGCAAGTGATGTCGGCGTATATCCGATTGGCTGGAATGAAGCCCTTCCATATTCAGCGAGTTATGAAAATGTGATGCCACTTAATGAAGATGAATTCTTCCTGTTTTACACTGATGGCGTTACAGAAAGCCCGTGCAATGATAACGAATGTCTGACCACTCAGGGTTTAATCAGTCTGATCAGTCAGGACGTAAACATTGATGAATTTGAAACATTACCTTATCAAATCAAACAAATCATGAAAAACAAACAATACAATATTGCTTATGATGATTTTACTATTTTTGCTGTGTGTCCTGCTTGTGACAAGCATCCTGATTATAGTATGCATCAGTTTATCAATCTGGAAAATATAAGTGAAGATGCTCTGCTTAAAGTGCTTTCAGTACAATTGAATTCCTGGCAGATTAAAGAATCTGTTAAGTCTGTGATTGATCAGTTTGAAAGAAGAATGTATGGCTTACTGGTACAAGAATTAAAAGGCCTTTTATTTGAAAATCTTCTGCTGATTAACATGACTATAGAAAATCATAACCTGAAATTGAAAAATATGATTAAGATAAGAACCTCTGAACAAAATAAAGCAATCGTTCATGCTCGTCTGTCAGAATTGATAAGTGATCCATTATTTAGCATTTATTCAGTTTTTAAAATGGATATACTGGATGATTTGGCCTGCTTGAATCTTGAAATAAAATTGTAACAGATGAAGCGAAGTCGTCTCATATTCGAAATGTTTATTAACAAGATGCGTGTCACAGCGTATATATGGCATAGTAAATGCAAATTAATGAATCTAAACCATTTGTCAAAGGAGTAGAAAATGCAGGAAAGTTTGAAAGTAAAATTGCTTGAAATGATTGACAAATATCCTGAACTAAAATTCCAATTTATCTTTCAGGACTGGGAAACTGATTTCTTAAGATTTTACCGAAGTCAGACAAATTATAATATCAGTAAAAAAGCGAAGTTTTTAAATACTTCTGTTTACAAAGGCAAGAAATCTCTCAGTTTTGCAATTGCAAATCCAAGCGTTGAAGCCTTTATGGAAAAAATTGAAGGCGTATTGGATACGATTGATTCATTGCCAGAAGATCCGGATTTCGTTGATTTAGAAACAGATACCCGAAAGTCAGATGAAAAGACAAAAGAGAACAATATTGAAAAAATGTCTCTGGAAAAGAAAATTGCCTATCTGAGTAAACTTTCTGAAGCCTTAGAACCATACCATTTCAGGGTTTATGGGACATTTATCTGTAATTATGAGAACAGATATCTAATCAACAGTAATGGTCTTGATAAGAAGATGAATACATCGCCTATCTATTTTGAAGTGAAAGCCGTGTCTGATCAGAATGAAGTAACTGTATTGGAAGCTTTTGGCAGTGAAAATGCCTCCTCTTTTGATATTGATGCTATCATTGAAAAAATGAAACAAAAAGTTCAGATCGCTATGTCAGAAGTAGTTGATGTTGATCCTGATGAATACGAAGTGATTCTGGCACCTCGTTGTATTGGTGAATATCTGGCATATTACAGCTGGAGTAGTTGCTCCGCAGGCAGTCTGGATAGAAAAAATACACTTCTGGAAGGTAAAATCGGCGAACAGATATTCCCTGAACATTTCACACTGATCGATGACCCGACAGATCCGATGATTGTCAATTTTGATTATAATTCTGAAGGGCATCTTTATGCGAAAACACCTGTCTTTGAAAAAGGGGTCTTTAAAAACTTCCTGGTTGGCAGTTATTATGCGCATAAACTGAATTTACAGGAAAATGGGGCAGAAGCATCATGTCTGGTTATGAATACCGGTGATAAATCACTTGATGATATGATTAAATCAGTTAAAAAAGGCTTGTATATTTCAAGTCTGCATTACATGAACTTTATCAATCCAAAAGAAAGCTCGATTACTGGACTAACAAGAGATGGTACTTTTTTGATTGAAGACGGAAAACTGACCAAAGTCGTTAATAATCTGCGATTTACGGTAAAGATATCAGACGTCATCAATCATATTACAGAGATTGAAAATCAATCCTATACTTTCCCTATGTCTGATAACTATGGACAGTTCTCAGTAAATGCTTTCCGTATGCCTCACGTGAAAGTAAAATCATTCAAGATCAGCTCATCTACTAAAACAGTTTAGGTGAAAAGAGGAGATATAATGAAAAAAATAATACAAGACATTATCACGCAGTTAAGCGTTCCTTCCATCACTTTTGCGGATGTCAGATTTACCTCAACTGACGAAGAAACTATCTATTTTGAAAAAGGAAATTTAAGATACAAAGGATCTTCTGATGACTCTAAGGCATTAGGAATCAGAGTCTTAATCAATGGTTGCTGGGGTTTTGCAGGAACAAATGATCTTTCTAAGAAATCTATCGAAAAAACCATGCAGACTGCTGTAAACAATGCGAAGCATGGCTCATTGTTTAAGAAAGATAAGATTGTTTATAAACCTGTTCCTGTAACAAAGGGATCATATCTCTATACTCCGGAAGAAAATCCATTTACCATGAGCTCAGAAGAGAAGATTTCTTACTTTGCGAACATTGCGGATAAATTAACAAAGAATGACAAAATTGTCTATTCAAGTGTAGATGCTGATTTTTACAGACAATACAAAATTTATGCTAATACAGAAGGGACTTTCACAGACTCACTGGTTTATGATGTTTTACCTTCCATGTATGTTCTGGCTTCTGATGGTAATAAAAACTATTGCCGTACCTGGCCAGGACACATGAATGCCCGTCGTGGTGGCTTTGAAAAGGTTAGAGCTTTCAAATTTGAAGAAAATACCGAAAAGATTATGAAGGAAGCGATTGATCTGTTAACTGCCCCTTCCATTGAAGAAGAAAGAGCTGATATTATCATCGGAGGCGGTCATCTTGCATTACAGTTACATGAATCAGTTGGTCACGCAACTGAGGCTGACCGTATCTTTGGTATGGAAATCTCTTATGCAGGAAAAACCTTCATTAAACCTAAAATGCTGGGTAATTTCAGATATGGTTCTGATATTGTTAATATCTTCAGTGACAGCACGATTGAAAGTGGTATCGGGTTCCATATGGTTGATGACGAAGGTGTACCTGGTCGCAGAGCAGATATCGTTAAAAATGGTATCTTACAGGATCAGCAAACTTCCAGAGAAATTGCTCAAATGCTGGGTCTGGAACCAAGCTCCAATATGATGGCATCTTTTGCTGACGATATCCCGTTAGTGAGAATGACAAACTTCTGTTTAGGACCACAAAAAGGGACATTGGATGATCTGATCAAAGATACTGAAAATGGTTATCTGATCGATTTTACCAAGACCTGGTCTATTGATGATAATCGCTATAACTTCCAGTTTACTACTGAAATTGGCTGGAAGATTAAAAACGGTGAAATCGTCGGTATAGTCAAAGAACCTACCTATTATGGTATTACGCCTGAGTTCTGGGCTTCCTGTGACAGAATCTGTGGTGAAGAAGAATGGGAAATGCACGGTACCTTCCACTGCGGTAAAGGCGAACCTGGTCAGGCAATGCATCTGTCTCATGGTGTAGCTCCTGCAAGATTCAGAAATATAGTCGTCAATGTGAAAGCATAAAAACATTATGTTAAATAAGCCTCCTTCGGGAGGCTTTTTGTGTAAATCATATTCGCTCTGTATCTTTAACCACGAAAAGACACGAAAAACACGAAAAAAGAGATATTTAGCTCATTCATCATTCATCATTTATCATTCACAATTTAGCGTAACTCCCCGTCTAACATTGTGCTCAGTACAATTTCAGACGTACGGCGCTTTGCTTTGCAAGTCCCTTACAAACTGGTTGACATGTATTTGCAGTATGATTTGTAAAATGATATAAAGAAAAGCTAACAGTTCATACTTTAAACAAGATACTTTTTGAGTCTTTTAGCTTCTTTTTGGATGCGACTACTC
>JAGOCT010000169.1 GCA_017998585.1 Candidatus Cloacimonadota bacterium
GGCTAAAACCTGCTCTTCTCCGTTTTTGACATATCTGGATTCATAAAAATGCTTTTCTCCTTCTATCTCAATCGAATAAGTGGCATAGATCGGTTTATGATGTTTTAGGACAATGTCAACATTTTGATGGGTTATATAAGCCAATTCTTCCGGCAATACATTATCTACCATTTGATTAATAAAATATGCAGGATCGGCAAAATGTTTTTCGATTTTGATTTTTGGATGACAATCTACAATCCGGCATTCTTTATCAAAAATAAACATCAAATCCGGATTTGCATCCAAAAGTGCTTTATTTCTGTCTAAACTCATTTGCAATGTTTTTTCAGACGCTTGCCTGAGACATAAGTTCAGATACATCTGAGCAAACAAAACCAGCAAATCACACTCTTCATCGGTAAACGTATGCAAGTTCTCAACTGCATCGAAACCAATAAAACCGATCAGCTTATCATTTTGTATGATCGGTACTGAAATAAGGCTTTTAATCCCCTGAGGTTCAAGTATTTGACGAGCAAGTGAATTTTCGAGCTGAGACAAATCAGGGATGTGAATATAATCCCCCTTTTTAAAGCGTTCAATCCATGACTTATCTAATGGGACATTTTGCAGAGTTCCTATCTGGGAAGAGACATGTTGATTGCACCACTCGTAAAGGTTTGAGCAATTACCGGTATCCTCATCGAAAGTAAAGATGTAAGCTCTGTCCACATTAAAAAATTCAGCCATCAGACAAAGAGATTCATTGATACTCTGATCCATGATTTCAAGTGGCATATTGATATATTTTGAAGCAATTCCCATCAGAATTTTTTGAAGTTCAGATTTTCTTTTTAAAGCCTCTTCAACTTTTTTCTTCTCTGTGATATCTTCCTTGATTGCGATATAATGGGATACATTACCCTTATCATCTATGATTGGTGCTATTTGTGCCTTTTCATAATAAGGTGTTCCGTTTTTTTTGCGGTTTAAAAATTCCCCTTTCCACTGTTTCCCTTGTGAAAGGGTTTTCCATAAATCATCATACTGATTTATATTTTTATCACCATATCTCAGAAAATCTGGATTTTTGCCTATCACTTCCTGAGTTGTGTATCCGGTAACCTCTTCAAAGCGGGGGTTGACATATTCAATCTTACTGTTTAAATCAGTAATGATAAGCATTGCAGGACTTTGTTCAACTGCTTTTGACAATTGAAGCAGCTTTTCTTCTGTTTCTTTTCGACTGCTGATATCACGGGCAACAATGTAGAGTCGTAAAGGTTTTCCGTACTTATCATAAACAATTCGGGTATGATCTTCACGCCAGATATAAGTTCCATTGGTATGTCTTGCCCGAAAAATATACTGTGCATCACTTGCTTGCTGTCTGTATGCGTTAATAATGGCATTTGTAACATTATCATAATCATCCGGATGAATCTTACTCATAATATCATCAGCACATACGGCACCCGGGTCTTCTTCTGTCAGTCCCATCATTTTCATGTATGAGGGTGATTTATATATTGCAGAGCCATTTTCAACTAGCATCAGCCCGTCTGAAGTATTTTCTGCAATGAGCTTAAATCGTTCCTGACTGGCATGAAATGTTTCTTCTGCTTTTTTTCTCTCTGTGATATCCCTGCAAAAACTAATCAGCAATCCACCACTGTCTGGCAGGTAATTGACAACGACCTCAACCTGGAATAATGATCCGTCTTTTCTGCGATGTGTCGTTTCAAATGCATCAAAACCATATTTGACTATTTTTTCAATATGTTTTAATGTTTCTTCTGGTTTTTCCACGATCTCCAGATCATTGATTTTTAAATTGAGTAATTCTTCATAAGTATAGCCTGACATCGCACAATAAGAAGGATTGCAGTCGATAATTTGCTTTTCTTTATTTGTCAGAATAAACCCATCATTGGTTGTTTCCAGTATTTTTTTTAGATAGGTTTCCCTAGAGACAATTTTCTCTTCCTTCTCTTTTTCCTTCATCTTGGACTCAAAAAGTTTAAAAGCCATTTTGATAGAAGCGATTAAAACTGTCTCTCCACTATTTTTTACAATATAGCCATATGAAGTAATTCCTTCAGTTTTTTCAACAATTTCCTTTTCTACATGAGAAGAGAGAAATACAAGAGGAATATCATACTCTGATAAAATGATACGGGCAGCCTCAGTTCCGCTGATCCCATCTCCCAGATTTATATCCATCAGAATCAGATTGATTGTATGTGTTTGCTTTACTAAATCTATCGCTTCTTCTCCTGTATGGGCAACAATTACATCATAACCATTGATTTCCAGTATTTTTTTTTCTAAAAGAACCAGTAACTGTTCATCTTCCACCAGGAGAATTATCTTTTTTTGATGAGCTGAATCGCTATTATCCTGAGTCATTATCTCTCCATCATCATTATTCAGGTAATGATAGCAAATATAATTGCAATTGTCAAATGATTTTTGATTGATTTTTCAGCTTAGTTTCCTAAAGGAAGCTTAAAGGATGGTAAAAGGATGGTAAAAGGAATATGAGTAAACAAAGAGCTATCTTTTTCTATCATTTTTTGATATTTTTTAGGCAAATAAATATAAAAAATAGTGATACTTCTCAAGCTAACTGTAGCTAAGCAAAATTAAAAACGATAAGGATTAGGCTTATCCAGTGTAAAAACAATTGGAATCGTTACCCACACGCCAATAGGTTTTTTATCACAAAGGGCTGGTTTAAATTTAGTCTTCTTAATTGACTCAATTGCGGCTTCATCTAAGCCATCTTTTCCTGGAAGTAAAGATTTTTTTACTTCGACATATGTCGCGTTACCATTCTCATCTACATATACATCTAAGAGAACTGTTCCTTGAATCCGTTTTTTCTGAGCAAATCTGGGATATCTGGGAGCAACATGGAAGATAATCTCTGGAGGAGCGTCATATATGATATTTTTCCCTTTATCAGAGCCATCAGGGCGGTATTTTTTGATTAATTTCTGTCTCATTCTTTCTAATTCAGGTGTAATTTCAAAATTGACGGGAATATTGATTTCTGAAACAACGTTTTTTCCTTCATAGGTAGCAGGGATAAATTCTGCTTTTTTAATGATGTCTATCGCTGCCTGATCCAGACCTCCTAGCCCTTCACTAACTGATTTCATTACGCTTATCTCTCCTGCTTTTCCATCAGGTAAAACCTCAACACACAACACAACTGTACCACTAATTTCCTGAATAAGCATAAGCTCAGGATATTCTATCATCAAAGGTTTAGCTAATTCTGGTGCCGTGTCAGTCATGTAAAACTTGGCAAATAAGCCTGTAAAACTAATTATTAACACGATAAATAAAATAATTCTGCTTTTCATCATCTTTTCCTCTTTATCTTTCTAATATAATTTAATCATCCAAATCAAAAAAATCGATCACTTCTTCATCCGGATTTTCATGGACATACATATCAGCAGTGATCGCAGATGAACTGTGACCTGCATATTTCGATACATATTTGATATTTTTAAACTGCAATAAGTGCATAATACAACTGTGTCTCAGCGTATGCGCACTGATTTTTTTCCCCAACATAGCACCATATCTGCTGATTGATTCACTGACATTGACTCGATGTAATTGATGATGAGTGGCACTCTCAAACAGATACACCTGAGGTTGCCAGAGATGGATCAACCGATAATAAAAATCTCGGTCAATAAACACAAAACGCTGTTTTGATCCCTTCCCTACAACTCTGATTCGAACGGACTGAGCCACCTCAATATCCTGTAAACGGATACTCAGCGACTCACTGATACGTAAGCCTGTCTTAAACAAAAACTCAACGATTGTACCTGTTTTTAGTGGGCAAATAGCGATCAGGGCTTTGACTTCTTCCAAACTCAGATACTTGTCTTTGTACACGGCATGGTCAGCCCTGATGCGTTTGATGTGTGAAAAAAGCTCATTTACCACTGCAATCAGAACAATATTCCCCTTAATTTCTTTTTGTGCCTTCAATACTTTTTTTAATGCCTGACGTTTGAGATTATAGGTAGCAGGTGCTGCAACTGCTTTGACTTCTTCAAAATAGGATAATATGCTGGGGATGGATAATGACAAGCCATTCTCTGTTAAATAATGATTAAATTCATCAGCCACCATTGTATAATTCCTAACAGACAATTCAGCAAGACGCTGATCATCCTGATTACGGGAGTCAAGCGTCTTGATTACTGAAGTATCCAGCATTTTTAAAGGAAATGCTTTTGAATAAAGACTTAAGGGATGCTCTTCACTCATTGCAAACTATTTCAATTTGTTTTTAATCCAGAAAATCGTTTGCTGAGCAACATTTTGGATATTTTGATTATTCTTCTCTGATATGACACCTTCCTGCCATGGTTCAAGATTAAAGCCATGATCACCGCCAACGACATGTAATTCTATAGCTTTAGGCGCTTTTGCCAACTGAGCAATCAGTACTTTCAATTCACAGTTTTCAGGGTCATTTGCGCCAACAATGACATAAGTATCAATATTGAGTTTATCTAAATTTGGATGCAGTTTCACAGCTGAGTTTTCATCAGGGAAAATCGGTGTTAGTAAAATCAAGCCCTTGATGTCTTTACGAAAAGCATATTGAGGAGTAGCTTCCTGATTTTTAGAGGCTTCGCATCCAGCACCACAGTGCGTTTTTGGTTCTTCCGCTTTTGTCTCTTCTTTTATCAGCATTGCCTGATAGGCTAATACACTACCCAATGACTTTCCAGCAAGGTAAATCTTCTCTGTATCAATCGCCGGATTCTGCTTTGCTACTTGAATCATTTCTTCAATTGTTTGTAACTCTTCCTGATATCTGTCAGAAGCTTTT
>JAGOCT010000170.1 GCA_017998585.1 Candidatus Cloacimonadota bacterium
CCCATTTTGCGCTTCATAGAATTCATCCACATAACGATGAGATTCGTGAAGCGCTTTTTTTATGTCATGATGAATTGTTTGGTTAATCGCTAAAGCAGATGAAAAAGCACAGCCTGTTCCATGAGCGTATTTCCATGATTTTCTGGGATGAAGGAATTCGATGACTTCATTACTAGAAACAAGTGCTTCTTTTATTTGAAAATCTGAAAAATGACCTCCTTTTAGATAAAACTGACATTTAAAATGTTTAGCAAAGTCTTTTGTTGCAATTAATGCGTTATTATAATCTGAGATATTCTCTTCTAATAACAGGCTTAACTCATTACAATTAGGCGTAATAATATCGATATGATTAAGTAAACAAGCTTTTAAATGAGCGATATACTCTTTTTTGATAAAATCAAATCCTGATGATGATTTAAACACCGGATCAAGTACTGTAAATGGCTTGTATTTATTGAGATAAAATGATAATAAGTCCAGCTGTTCAATATCAGAAATCAGACCAATTTTGATGCAATCAGGTGTAAATGCTTTAAATATACATTTTAACTGGTCTTCAAAAATCTTTTTATCAACCGGATAAACAGAATAAACCTGATTAAAATCCTGAACAGTCAGGGCTGTGATGGCAGAGAGCCCCCAAAAACCATAATATTGTGCTACTTTCAGGTCTTGCTGGATGCCTGCTCCGCCAGAAGTGTCTGATGCAGCGATTGATAAGAAATATTTCATATAATGCCTTTTATTCTTTAGGTTTAACAGAGACGCCCAAATTGGACGTCTCTACTTTGTTAAAATGTAAAGCTGTTGTATGACAAGCAACCTGCTTGTTATTCTCATTTCGCAAGCTGGTAGCTTATGTTACATTCACATAAATGACCAGGATGGACGTTCTACATTTGCCCTACAGCAAAATCCTTTTGATCATGTATGATCAGTTTGTAGGGATGAGCGAAGCGAAGCGCCGTTCATCCGCAATTGTAAACATCTTTCAGCTTATAGAGTTGGCTACAAGCAAGAGGTTTATCGTAATGCTATCTCGGATTTACGGCATTCCGCTACGCTCCATTTCGCAAATCCCTACAAACCTATAATTCTCCACGACTCCGCGTCTCCGCGTGAGGTACAATTTCTACAAGCAAGATGATTGTAGTACAGCTTACCATACAACTCAGATAGCTATTGATTAGCTACTTTAATGGCACAGAGTTTACCACACATCGAACATTCATTTTTCTCTGAACTGGTTTGATGTTTTCTTTCTTTTGCATGGTCAGGGTCAATTGCGTATTCATACATGGACTCCCAGCAGAGGTCCGCTCTTGCCTGAGACATATTGTAATCCCTCTGAATAGACTTTTTGATCCCTTTGGATATGTCAGCACTATGAGCCGCAATTTTGAAAGCAATGGTTCCCTGTTTGATATCATCACAGTTTGGCAGGCACAAATGTTCTGCAGGGGTCACACAACATAGAAAATCAGCACCGTAAACAGCGGCTGCCGTTGCGCCGATTGCGCCCGTAATATGATCATAACCTGGAGAAATATCAGTTGTCAACGGACCTAATACATAGAATGGCGCTTTTTGGCATAAGGCTTTTTGCAAATGAATATTCATTTCAATATCTTTCCATGGCACATGACCAGGTCCTTCCACCATGACTTGTACATTGTGAATACGACATTGTTTAACAAGCTCACCAAGCACCATCAGTTCGGCCAATTGCGCATGATCAGTTGCATCAGCTTGCCCGCCTGGTCTGAGACCATCACCAAGACTTAGCGTAACATCATGTTTTTTACATATTTTTAAGAGTCTGTCAAAATGCTCATAAAGCGGGTTTTCCTGTTTATTCACTTTCATCCAGTGTTTCAGCATACTGCCACCACGGCTGACAATGCCTACCAGACGAGGGTTTCGTTCCAGAAAATCAAGACTTCGATAGTTTAATCCACAGTGAACTGTCATAAAATCCACGCCTTGTTCTGCTTGCTTTTCAATCTCTTCAAACAGCATATCTGCAGACATTTTGGTAAAGTCCAGGTCTTTTTCTGCCAGTCGGCTAATTACAGAATAGATTGGTACTGTTCCCATCATGATATTGCTGGATGCCAGTAATTCTCTTCTGATCTGATCCAGATCACCGGCAGTTGATAAATCCATAAAACTGTCAGCACCATACTGAACGGCAATTTCCAGTTTTTTTAACTCATCTTTGATGTTTACATTATTTTCTGAGGTACCCAGATTGATATTAATTTTTGTTGTCAGACCGCTACCAATAGCTCTGGCTTTAAAAATTCTGTTTTTATTCTTTGGAATTACGATGGTGCCATCGATTAAACCTTCTGTTATTATTTCTGTTTTTATATTGTCATAATCTGCAGCATCTAGTATTGGCTGAGAAATGATGTTTTGTTTTGCGTCATCTATTAATGTCATTCTTCCTTCTTTCTTATGTTTTAATGGTAATTTTGAATCAAATGTTGCATTTTAACAAGTCGGTTTTCAAAATCAGAAGTGTTCATGAAATACCTGACTAATGCAAGATTTTTAATACCGGCATCCAGTACATGGCATATGTTTGTTTCATCGATACCTCCAATTCCAACAACAGGAATATCGGCTTTTTCACTCATTTTTAAGATTTCTTTGATTGGACTCAGACCGGTAACCGGATCAGGATTTGCTTTAGTCGGCGTGGTATATAGTGGGCCGAAACCAATATAATCCGGTTTTTCAGCCAATGCTGTTTCTGCCTGAAGCAGATTATGAGTGGATAAACCTATTACTTTTTTACGGGTGAGTATTTTTTCAGCATCATTCTTACTCAGATCATCCTGACCCAAGTGAACGCCGTCTGCTTCTGAGAGTATCGCTATACTCACATGATCATTTACAATAAATTGAGTTTCTGAATGAATACAAATGGATTGAATATCTTTTGCCAATTGGAGTAAAACTTTGTCAGAAAAGTGTTTTTCTCTGAGCTGGAGGTATTTAATTTTATGTTTTACACAGATTTCAGCAATCCTGGTATAGGGGAGAACCGGTTGTGTCATAATGATATACAAACCAAAGTTATTCATGCTTTTTTAACTCTTTCTCAATCAGTTCAGCCGCTCTTTTACCGGACAAGAGCATTCCACCAAATATCGGACCCATTCTGAAACTACCGAACACGCCATTGGCAGCCATACCAGATACAAACAATCCAGGATATACTTCTTTGGTATTCTCAATCGTGCTTTTTTCGCCTTCATCTACTGAGAGAGATTTTTCGCCCATGATATTGCCTGTTTCTGTGTTTAAACAGATGTTGTTTTTCTGGGCTGTAATTCTGGATATTTCTGAAGGATGACCGGTTGCATCTAATACAACTTTCGCACAGACCATCAGCGGATCGACATGCATATCGAGTCTTCTGACTGCTGTCCAGTTAATGACAACGCCTGATACGCGATTATCAAGGAAAATGACATCTTCTACTGATATGCAATTAAAGATTTTAGCACCGGATTTGGTACTGTGGTAAATTAAAGATGAAGTAGCCTGTACTGAATCAGCTGTTGCCAGTTCATCTGACACTTGCTCAAAATCAATACCGTACTCTGTTAAAATTGGCCATGCATCCTTCTGAACGACTAGCTCATTCATCATCATGGCCCCGCCCCACATACCGCCACCCGGGGCGAGTTTACTATCAAAGAGAGCGACTTTGTAACCTTTTTTGGCAAGGGTTTCACTTGCTACCAGACCAGACGGACCTCCGCCTACGATGACCACATCTACATTCAATGTGTCCTGGAATTTTTTAAAATAAGATTGCACGATGGCATTGGAAACGATTGCTTCCATTACTCCTCCTTTCTTTTTTACAGGATAATACTCCTGCAGTGGAGGGTAAGGGCATAGGAAAGGGGAATTTGTTTTTTCCTCCCTACGCCGGCATTACCCGGATCAGGTTCTAAGGGTATAATCTCAGCCCTTGCGAGCACCCCTGCAGACGACTTTGTCATCTGTCTGTTTCTCATTTTAAAATCGTATCTTTTTTGTCAAGGTTAAAACAGTCTAAAACGGATAAATGATTTGTAAACTGCTTTTATGATTGATTGTCAGTTAGTACATAAAAGATTATTCCACTATACTTTCCTACTCTTATAAAAAAGTGCTTATCCCTATCTCTGGTCTGACAATCAGATGCTGACGAATATGCAAAGCTAAATCAGGATGAGTGTTAGCAAGTGTAGTGATACTTCTGTGAATGGATTTTAGAACAGAGGCTTTCATCCGGTTGTAATTTGTCTGAAAGTGGTAGATTTTACCCCCTCTGACCGTCGATTTTTTAACATAGCAAGTCAGCTGTTTGAGCTCTGTTTCAGCTTCGGCTTGTTTGACGTTATTGCCATATTGCATACATTCGGCAATCAGAGCTATGAGGTAATTCATTCGTTTTCTGATTTCTTGGAGAGTTTGTGCATCGCAACATTCGATTTTTTCTTCTCTGGGAATCAGCGCATCGAGTTCAAGAGAAGAACTGAGTCTTTGGTGTTTGAGATAAAACTCACGTTGACCCAGCAAGGTCTCAGGTTTAAATGATTGACCCTGATGACTGAGTAGAAAGCAAAGATAGAAGTCTTTTTTGGGGTCAAGTTGATTAAAAGCAATAGTAATGTTGTTATTCATTGTTAACCTCCTTATTTTACAATGCATTATACTAGAATAGGGCTGTCTTGTCAAGAAGAATTCGTTAACAAAGTGTTTTTTTATTGTGTTATAACTATATTAAATAAAGCACTTTAAAGAAGCATATATCAGACAATATATCAT
>JAGOCT010000171.1 GCA_017998585.1 Candidatus Cloacimonadota bacterium
GCATTATGAATAAAAAAGCTTGACTGGATTTTATTGCCGATAAAAATAAAATTTTGGTTTACATCAGGATGACTGTTTCAATAACAATCATCCTGATTCTTAAATAGCTTAAAACAGTTTAGTTTGAAGGGTAAGGGAACATGATCGTACTAAAGGGTGTTGGGAAAAAGTATCAAATGAATCAGGTTGAAACGCAAGCGCTTAGAAATGTTAATCTGACGATTCAGGAAGGTGAATTTGTTTCAGTTATGGGTCCTTCCGGCTCAGGAAAATCTACTTTAATGAATGTGATTGGATTGATTGATTCTATGAGTGATGGTGAATATTATTACCGAAATCAGCTGGTTTCTGCTTATAATGAAAAACAAAGAACCAATCTGAGAAAACTCAATATGGGCTTCGTTTTTCAGAAATTTTACCTGATAGATGAATTAAGTGTCTATAATAATATCGAAATTCCTTTGTCATTTTTTAATCATAGTGCCAAAGAAAAAAAGAAAAGAGTGCTAAGTATTATGGAGAGACTCCATATTACGGATCTTGCCCATAAAAAGCCAATTGATTTATCCGGTGGTCAGCAACAACGGGTGGCTGTGGCAAGAGCTCTCGTACATTCTCCTCAAGTTGTTTTAGCGGATGAACCCACAGGAAATCTGGACTCTAAAAATGGGGAAGAAGTGATACGCTTGTTTCGTGAATTCAATCAGGATGGTACAACTATCGTAATGATTACACATTCTGAAAACTATGCCCGTATGGGAAGTCGGGTCATTAATCTGTTTGATGGTGAGATTGTAACGGATAATTTCTTTGAAAATATCCGTCAGACACATCAGAAAAAAGGATTTTATTAAATAAAAGTAAGCTGTAAAACGACCACTCTGGTCATTTTCGTACTGCGAGTATCCTGCTTGCAGAAAATGCTACAGCTGATACTAAACGGGCAAGATGCCCGTTCTACAAAAAGCGTAATGGATATAATGTAATACAATCATCCTGGTCGTTGACTAAAAACATACCTCTAAATCAATCCCTTTTTTACAAAATATCTCGATACTTCTATACTCATATTCTCATTAAAAATTGAACAATACTCATATGATTCTCTTATCTATCCTGTAGAAAACCCATTTTTCAACAACTATCTGCCATCTGATCACTGCTTCTTAACAAGCGAGATTGCTAAAAAGATTAAGAGAAAATGAATAGGAATGAAAGAGGAAAGAAAGAGACTGAATGCTTCAATGAAAATGAGCTACTCTGATCATTTCCGAATATTTTTATTGACAGTTTTTATAACTCCTTATATATTGCACACGTGTGCATTAAAAGAGGTGGTATGAAAAGAAGAAAAAAAGATGAAGAAGATTTAAGGAAAGAGGAAATGTTAAATTTGGCATATCATTTTTTCTTAGATAAGGGCTTTGAAAACTTCAGTATGGATGATTTAGCCAAAAAATTAGGCTGCGCCAGACGCTCAATCTATACATATTTTAAGAGTAAAAATGACATCTATATGGCTTTATATATTCGAAATTCAAAAGTAAAAATGGAAAAACTTCAAGAAGTCATCAGAAGAGAGAAATCTCCTACTGAGACATTGATAGATTTTCTAAATGCCTATTATATACTTTCTCTTGAGCAAAAAGACTTTGTAAAATTTCAACTAAAAATGGATAGCTCTGATTTTGACTGGAATCAAATATCAGAAGATTATCAGAAGGAATACGTTATCGCTTCTGAAGAATATTTTGGCATTCTAACAGGTTTAATGCAAAAAGGGATTGATATGGGCTTGTTTAAAAACGATATTCATCCTAGGGTAATGTTTGCCGAAATTATGTTTTCAATGAGAGGTGTTTTGAATAGGTCTATCTTGTTTCCTGATCAGACTTATGTAATTAAAAAAGGCTTAGTAACAGCAGAAGAGTTCTTTCAGATTTATATAAAAATGATAATAGATGGTATAAGGAAATAACACGATTAAAAAAAGGGGAGGGAATTATGAAATTCTCAAAAAATGCAGTCTTAAGTTTGATTTTCATGGTAGCTGTTAATCTTTTAATTGCACAGGCATATCAATTCAAAGAGCATGTCGTAAACAGTTCAATTCCTTTTACAGCCGGTATTGCCACCGGATTGATTGATAATGATAATCTGCCAGATATTGTAGGCGGATCAAATGTTACTTTAAGATGGTATAAACAGAATGAGGGAGAGAGTCAATGGACTGAATACGAGATCGACAATACTGTTCGATCCGTATTCAGTTGTGTTTTAGGCGATTTTAACAATGATGGAAAAAATGATATTGCCATTGCATCTTGGGGTTTGCATCAGATTATAGTCTATTATCAGACGGGAGAGGGAACTGTCAGCTGGATAAAGCAAATCGTAGCTTCTGGTTTTAGCAATGCTCACGAAGTTTTTTGTAAAGATATTGATGGGGATGGAGATTTGGATTTGGCTGGTGCAGCAGCAGCCGGCAATGAAATTGCCGTTTGGTATAACAATGGAGGTAATCCCTGCAACTGGCAGAAACAAAGTCTTTCTATGAATGAACCTGGTGCTAGATCAGTTTACATAACTGATTTGAATAATGATGGGGTGACAGAACTGGTCTCTGCAACTATGGATATGAACAAAGTGTCTGTTTGGTTTCAGGTTGATTATGAACCATACTGGCAGGAAGTGGTGATTGACAATCAGCTGGTGGGTGCTCATCGTGTCAGATCAGTCGATATTGATAATGATGGTCTTTTAGATCTCATCGCTCAGGGTTATGCTGGCAACATTGTTGCCTGGTATCGCCAGAACAGTGGCAATAATTACAGTTTTACCAGACATGATATCGATACGATGTGTAATCATAGTCTTGATGTAATGTTTGCTGATTTCAATCTTGACGGAGTCAATGAAATTGTTTCCACCTCACAAAATACCAATACCCTTGCCTCTTACGTCAGAAATGGAACTTATCCGTTTAACTGGCAAAAGAATGTTATCAGTAACACCTTTATTGACCCGTGGAGAGTAGAACCAAATGATATGGATAATGATGGGGATGTTGACTTTGTTGCTGGATCTTTTAATGGAAATAAAATATCATTTTGGGAGAATACTTTTATATCCTGTGATTTTACGCTTAATCATAACTCAGGGCATGCACCTTTAAGTGTCAGCTTTAATAATATATCTCAGGATTTAATATCCTTTACTCAGTTTGCCTGGGATTTCAACGGTGACGATATTGTGGATTCATATGAAGAAAATCCGGTTTATACCTATACAACACCAGGTATTTATACAGTTAAATTAAGTGTTACAAATGAAAATCATACACTAAGTCGTTGTTATGAAAATATGGTTTCCGTTTTCAACGGCAACTCAGCTATTTTGTTTAATGGTAATAATACGACAGCCTCTACTTCATCAGAAGATACATTCAATCAGGCAGGCCCATTAACTATTGAATGCTGGATTAAGCTGAATGGTTGGGGGCAGGACTCTTTTAACGGTTATGGGATGATTATTGATAAACGAAAACTCAATTTAAAAGTCAAAAAAGAAAATGGGAATCAAAACGGTAATTGTTTGGTTCTGACATACAGCTCAACACAAGGTCCGGTTACACTTATGTCAGAGAATAACTCGCTTTCACTTAATCAATGGACTCATATTGCAGTTAGCTTTAACGGGGCTGATGAAACAAAAATGTATATTGATGGAATGGAAGTTCCGGTGAATGTAGAATCCATTCCAAATGCTAATATTTCAGACAATTCTGCTTATCCATTGAATATTGGAGATAGTTTTAATGGTAATTTCAGCTTTGATGGAGTTATTGATGAACTTAGAATTTGGCAATCAGTGCGTAGTGGTGATGAAATTTTTTATCATATGAATCATCTGATCAATCCATCCAATCCGAACTTAATCGCTTATTATCGTTTTAATGAGGGGAATGGAAATACTTTAACAGACTTAAAAGGCAATCATGATGTGATGATAGAAAATCATCAATGGGTTTCTGGAAATACAGATACATTGTTGTCAGGCGATGAACAAAATCATAAACCCGAAATGAAAAACATTTGTGCATATCCTAATCCATTCAATCCTTCAACTTGTATTAAGTTTTCTCTTCAATCAAGTGCTCGTGTGAAACTTAATATCTATAATGTCAAGGGTCAAAAAGTAAAAAGTCTGATTGATTCATACATTTATCCGGGAGAACATCGCCTTTATTGGGATGGAAAGGATGATGCTCAGCACTATGTCTCTTCTGGAATCTACTTCATTCGCCTGGAGACTTCTGATACTATCGAAAACCATAAAATAATTTTAATTAAATAAACTTAATTAAAACGTTTTGTTATTCATGCTTACAGTTTAATTTTACAATTGTTACTCAATTGAAATCTTTATAACTGCTTTTTCGTTTTTGGAAAAGCAGTTTTCTGTTTTTGATGGCGTTATGCTTAAACAAAGTACTGATACTATTCAGTTTTACCAGATATTTATTCTTTGCGTACTTTGTAACCTTTGCGAGATTCAATATCTGCTAACTGTTCTTGTATGATGTTTAGACAAGAAAAATCTGATTTTTTTAAAAAAAATGAAGAAAAAACAGAAATAAGCATTTTTGTCAGGGTAATATAGATAGAGGGTTGTAATGTGACAACCCAAACTGCAATTGGAAAAGCAGTTTTTCAATCTGCATAACTTACAAATTAATAAACAGTTAGATCGGTGTTCCACTTTGAAAAGATAAATTGCGATTTATGCCGTTTTGCAGGAAAAGTGACAATTATTTTGCACATTAAGGGTGGTTT
>JAGOCT010000172.1 GCA_017998585.1 Candidatus Cloacimonadota bacterium
ACAATATCACCTGCACGAACCATTTCTACATCACTTTTACGATTTGACTGCATTTGTAAAAGACGAGTTGCACGCTCTTTCTTCCCATTTGTCTGATTATAAAAGACTTCTCCTTTTTTTAACATACCACTGTACACTCGTATATAAACCAGTTTACCTGTAAATTTATCAATTTGAACTTTAAATGCCAGTGCAGCAAACTTTCCTTTTGGATCGGTTTTAAGGCTGATCATCTCATTTTTATTCCGATCAAATACTTCAGGATAAGCAAGATCCAAAGGAGAGGGTAAATAGTCATTAACGGCATCTAGAAGCAGCTGAACGCCAATATTTTTCAGAGAAGATCCTGTTAAAACAGGAACAACCTTGTTTTCAATAACCCCTTTTCTCAAGGCATTCTTGATTAACAATGGATTAATATTATCTCCTTCGAGAAAAGCTAACATTAATTCATCATTAAATTCAGCAATTTTATCTATCAGTTGCTCTCTTGCAGTATTAGCCAAATCCACCATACTTGCAGGAATGTCATCATAAGAATAAGATTTGCCTTGTGTCTTTTGATCAAAATAAACAGCTTTCATTTCGATTAAATCGATTACTCCGGACAGATTATCTTCTTTACCAATTGGTAGCTGAATACTGACTGCATTCGGAGTAAGACGGTTTTTTATCATTTCAAGTACATTTTCATAATCAGCACCCAATCGATCCATTTTGTTGATATATGCAATTCTGGGAACTGCATATTTATCTGCCTGATGCCAAACGGTTTCAGATTGAGGTTCAACACCACCAACGGCACAGAATATACCAACAGCTCCATCAAGCACCCTTAGCGCTCTTTCAACTTCAGCGGTAAAATCAACATGCCCTGGAGTATCAATAATATTAATTTGCTTTCCATTCCAAAAACAGGTAATGGTTGCAGATTGTATAGTAATACCTCTTTCCTTTTCCTGATCCATCCAGTCAGTGGTCGTATTACCATCATGAACTTCACCCATTTTATGGATCGTATCAGTATAAAATAAAATGCGTTCTGTAGTAGTCGTCTTTCCTGCATCAATATGTGCGATAATGCCAATATTTCGAATATCCGTTAATTCTGTCATGGTTCCTCAGCTGTTTTGTAATATGATATGACCACGGGCATCAAAGCCCGTGGTACATGAATTGTTATATCTTATTGTTTTATAGTACTTTATACTACCAGCGTAAATGAGCGAAAGCTTTATTTGCTTCAGCCATTTTATGAGTATCTTCTCTTTTTTTAACGCTGGTACCTTCTTTTTTATAAGCAGCCAGTAATTCAGCAGCAAGACATTCTCTCATATTCTTTTCTGAACGATTTCTTGATACACTGATTACCCAACGGAAAGCAATTGCTAATCCTGCTTTTTCAGTTACTTCAGTAGGAATCTGATAGTTAGAACCACCCACTCTTCTTGAAACAACTTTTACCAGTGGACGAATATTGTTCAGAGCTTCTGTGAATATTTCAAGTCCGTCTTTTTTAGTTTTTTCACTGATAATTTCCAGAGCACCATATACAATTTTTTCAGCAATACTTTTTTCGCCACGTTTCATCACACAGTTGATGAATTTACTTAAAAGTACACTTTTATATTTTGGATCTGGGAGTATTTCTCTTTTTATGGTTTTACCTTTTCTTGGCATGTAATCCTCCGTTATTTCTTAGGTCTTTTTGAACCGTATTTAGAACGGCTGTTAACGCGTTTATCGACACCGGCACAGTCAAGCGCACCACGAACGATATGATAGCGAACACCGGGTAAGTCTTTCACACGACCACCACGAACTAATACGATTGAGTGTTCCTGCAAGTTGTGACCTTCACCAGGAATATATGCGGTAATTTCGATGCCGTTTGTTAAACGAACACGGGCAATTTTACGAAGCGCAGAGTTAGGTTTTTTTGGAGATGATGTATAAACACGTGTACATACACCACGTCTTTGCGGACAAGCTGCAAGCGCTCTATTTTTTTTCTTCTTTTCGATTTTTGTGCGTCCTTTGCGGATCAACTGGTTTATTGTTGGCACAATTTCCTCCTTTTTGATGATTTGCCAATAGCAAAAGAGATCATTTACAACCAATATTTTTTTCAAATTACTTTAAGTCAAGTAATTTTTATTGGTTCTTAGTAATCCAATACATTATCTATGGATTCTTCTTGTTCATCCACTGTTTCGCCATGAGCAAACATCTGGATGATCTCTTTAATGGACTTGCCATTTTTAATCTCTTTCTGAACCATTTCATTATAGATTTTAGTACCTGTTCCGACAGGTATTCTGTGTCCAAGAATGATGCTTTCTTTTAAGCCTTCAAGGTAATCGAGCTTACCTTCTATCGCTGCCTCGGTTAGCACACGAGGGGTTTCCTGGAACGCTGCAGCTGACAGCCAGCTGTCTGTGAGTAATGATGCCTTGGTGATACCTAAGAGCATCTGTTCAAATTTTGCGACTTTTTCTTCGATTTCTAATACTTTTCCTTCACGGGTAATATCAATTGATTCAATACGTTTATTCTCTTTAAGAACAACCGTTTTGTCAACAACTTCACCTTCAAGGAAATTCGTATAGCCCGGATTAGTAATTCGAACTTTGTTAAACATTTGTCGGATAATGACAGAGACGTGTTTATCGTCAATCTTCACACCCTGTTTACGATAGACTTCCTGAACTTCGTTCAGAATCAGGAATTGAGCGGCTTTGATACCTTTCGCTTTAAGGATGTCGTGAGAATCTAAAGCACCGTCAGATAATGCATCACCACTTTCTACAATATCGCCCTGATGGACAATAATTCTCTTTCCAGGTGGAACGATATATTTTTCTTCCTCACCTGAATCAGCACTGACATAAATCACACGACCGGATTTGGTTAAGTCTCCGATAGTTACACGGCCAGAAATAAATGAAACCAATGCTTTGTCTTTTGGTTCACGTGCTTCAAATAAGTCCTGAACGCGTGGCAGACCACCGGTAATATCTCGCTGTTTAATCGTAATACGTGTTGATTTACCGAGAATATCGCCTACATTAACATGATCCCCTTCATTCACTTCCAGAATCAGACCTGTAGGTAAGAGTAATTTTTCATCTTTTTTACGGTCTGGACTGACTATCGCAATCTGAGGCTGGATACGACGATCCTTACTTTCAATGATTGTGATTTCACGCTGACCGGTCAGATCATTAAATTCTTCCTTATAAGTTAAATCTTTCTGGAAGTTTTCAAATTTAACGGTTCCGGCACTGGTTGTGATTAATGGGTTATTGTAGTTGTCCCAGCTGAAAAGTCGGGTATTTTTAGCAATTTTCTGTCCATCACGAACATCAATCTTTGCTGCGTATTCGACTTTATATTCTTCCTGAACAAGTGATGGATCTTTTTCATCAATGATTTGAATACGTCCCAAGTGACTGACAGAGATATATTCTCCGGCTGTATTGATGACGTAATTCATACGATCGAATTTTACGATACCATCATAATTTGAGTTTGCTTCTGCACGCTCAATATCAGTACTTGCAGTACCACCGATATGGAAGGTTCTCAGCGTAAGCTGAGTACCTGGTTCACCGATACTTTGAGCAGCAATCACGCCAACAGGTTCACCGATTTTCACCAGTTTGTTGTTACCCAGGTTTTTACCATAGCATTTCATGCAAAGACCTTTTTCTTCTTCACAGGTCAGAACGGATCTGATCTTAACGCCATAGATACCACGTTGCTGGATAATTGTTGCTTTTTCTTCATCAATGTACTCATTCATGTGTACAATGATTTTGTCTTCGCCGGTAATCGGATCTTTTACAAGGGGATCTCTTACATCTTCTGCAGCAAATCGGCCTTCAATACGATCTTTTAATGACTGTACTGTTTCTAGACCTTCTTTTAAAGGAGATACAACCAAACCTTCTATGGTTCCGCAATCTTCAGATGTAATAATCGCATTTTGGGCAACGTCAACCAAACGACGTGTCAGATAACCTGCATCTGCTGTTTTTAAAGCAGTATCCGCAAGACCTTTACGTGCACCGTGAGTAGAGATAAAGTATTCCAAAACGGTCAATCCTTCCTTGAAGTTAGACTTAATTGGAGATTCAATAATTTCTGCCTCACCAGAGCTGGTTGATTTACTTGGTTTCGCCATCAGTCCGCGCATCGCGCCAAGCTGTTTGATCTGATCCTTACCACCACGGGCACCAGATAAATACATCATGTAGATGGAGTTAAAACCATCACGGTCTTTCACCAAATCTTCCATCAATGCTTCTGTTACCTTTTCAGTAGCCATTTTCCATTTATCGATAATACGGGATGATCTTTCATTTTCGGTAATACCACCATTTTGATAGATATCGTAAATTTCTTCAACTTGTTTTTCAGTTTCATCAATAATTTCCTGTTTTTTCTCAGGAACAATGATATCACTGAAACTAAAGGTAATACCGGCTTTTGTTGCATATTTAAAACCAATAGATTTTATATCATCAAGTAAGACGGCAGTTCTGGCCTGTCCCACTTTTTTATAACTTTGCATAGCCAGGTCATTCAGTTTGCCTTTATCAAATGTAACGTTCTGATAGCCCATTTCTTTAGGTAATATCGTATTAAAAATGACACGGCCTACAGTTGTAATGACCCAGGTTTTTTGTTTGGTATAGACATCTTCCGTTTTAATTCTAATCCAGGTATGTAAATCAAAAGAACGATCTTTGATTTCCTGACCTTTCTGACTACATCTTGATTCCTCAGTTTCATAAGCCATAACGACTTCTTCAGCTGATGAGA
>JAGOCT010000173.1 GCA_017998585.1 Candidatus Cloacimonadota bacterium
GAGTTTGACCACCGATAACACCGAAGCTACCGAAGAATAATACAGATTATCCAATATCTTCCCCCTCTATATATATTACCCGGACAGAAATGCGGATTCTTGTCTTTTTGGCAGTTTTTTTTCACTTTCATTTAAAAAAAGTGTTAAAAACAATGATAACTACTCAGGTACTTGTTTACATAATAAATGTGTGTCTGCAAAATGTCATTTTTAAAAAAAATATAACAAAACTGTCTGTAGGGATGTGCGAAACGGAGCTTGCGTAGTGCCGTACATCCGAAAAACAAAAAGGAAAAATACCCTGTTTCGTTTATCATACAGGTATCCTAAGCGGATTTACGGCGCTTCGCTTCGCAAATCCCTACAGGTGCTTTTCAATTTATCATTTATTGCACAGCATTTGTTACCGTACTTTAAAATAACAATCAGTACCTGAGTAATTACAAACAATGAGTTTTTCAAAAAGTTGGCAGAAATAAATGAGAAATTTGAATAGATCATAAATAACGCATACCACCCTGTCTCAAAGGGACATCCGCCAAAGGAGGTGAATTTTACGTTCATCGAATATAAGTCTTGTTTTATGAAGATGTATTTATTTAATAACATAAGTTTTCACTTAGGGATATGATTCTTTCTTTCCTCCGGAGTTCTTATTTTAGCTCAGGCGCTTTATCTGACGACAGAAACAAAAAAAATGAGAAATTGCTTTACATATTAGGTGGCTTTCTTTGAATTGATTTATTATGAAAGAATTTATATTGAGAATTATACCCATTATCATATTTTTTGCTTTAGGCTGTCTGTTTAGACAGTTCCGCATTTTTAAAAAAGAGGATGGTTCAGTCTTTTTAAATCTCGTTTTTTATCTGTGTATGCCGGCTTTGACCTTTTCTTCTTTACTGGAAACCGAACTGAATGCTCGTTTATTGTATATTCCATTATTACCTGTGGCTGTAATGCTGTTTACCTATGTTTTATCTCGTTTTGTATTGCTGGTAAAACCTCAAAACAAAAAGACTACAGGGACCTTTTTGATAGCCTCAATGATTATGAATACTGGATTTACTTTACCATTTTTCTATGCAGGCTTTGGTAATGATGGATTTGCGAAAGCAATTCTGTTTGATATTGGAAATAGTTTTTTAATTTTTACCTGGGTGTATTTTATTGCTGTAAAAGCAGCTGCGGTAGAGGGGCACAGTAAACTGAAAATGCTGACAAAGACAATTCTCCTGCCACCCTTGTGGGCGCTTGTAATTGCATTGATCTTAAAACAATCCCAAATAGCGATGCCTAATCCGGTCTTATCTTTTTTCAAGATAGCCGGAGAACCTACAATTCCTTTGATCATGATTGCATTGGGCTTATATTTTGAACCTTCTCTGAAATATATCTCCAAATCACTCACAGTTATCAGTATTCGGATGCTTGGTGGTTTACTCATTGGATTGCTTTTAATGAAGTTGATTCCTTTTGATCATGTAACTAAAATAGTTGTAATTGCCAGTTCTGCAGCACCGGTTGGTTACAATAGTCTGGTATTTTCCAGTATGGAAGAGCTTGATGTGCCTTTTGCAGCTACGACGGTATCGCTTTCTATTCTTAGCGGTATTTTTTATATACCCTTATTATTCTTTATTTTTGGAAATTGAGAGGAGATTTATGAAATCATTCAGATTAAGCTTATGTGTATTGGTCATGTTACTGATTATTCCTTTGTCTCTTTTTTCGAGTACAAAACGAAAGTTTGATACCGATTTTCTAATACATATACGGATATACGAATCGAAAGATGAAAAATATTCCAGAGAATTAAAACAGCTTTTCTCTGAACAGATGGATAAATTTCAAAGAAAGATAAAGCAGTATCCTGATATTCATGTCTATATCCGAATAAGTCCCAATGATAAACATTACAAAGAACTGGCTAAAAACCGAAGTCGGATTGTGGAATTTAGTGATGGGTTTACAGACCTGAGAACAAAAGAGATATTCCTGAAAAATCCCCGTTCAATACGTGATTTGCAAAAATATACAGAATTAGTTTTACATGAATATATCCATTTGTTCATTTCCTGGTATTGGCCAGATGCCCCTTTATGGTTTCACGAGGGGATGGCTGTCTATTTTTCAGAAGGTATATCATTTGAACGCTATTCTGATTTCATGAGATTTTATGCCTACCGTCCGATGAATCTGATCAAAGATAACCCAAATTCTTATCCTGAAAATCCCCACTTTTACTCTCCTTACTACTTTCAGTCTGCTCAGGCAGTTAAAAAAATATATCTGGATAGACAGCGTGATTTTGAAGATTTATGGGATTATAAAAGAATGCCATTTGATAAGGCATTCTTATCCGCATTTAACAGTTCAACTGAGAGTTTTCTGAATAACTTTGACCACGATATCCGAAAAAATTTCCTCAATGGTATTCTCTTTTTAGTTATAACACTGATCTGGTCAGCACTTCCTGTGTTGGTGATTATTGGTGCTTTACGTAAGAAAAGAATCAGTAGAGACATTATCAAAGACTGGGAGAAGGAACAACTGGAAGAATATGAATATATACCCGAAGGCAGCGAAGACAATAAACCAGATAGTATAAACGAAAACAAATTAAATTAGAACAAGATTTATTCATTGAATCGCATAACACCGTTCTATAATTTTTGATTTTAAATGATAATCCCATATAATACAAAAAAAGGACAAAATGAGACTCAGTCCACATTGTTAGTTCACTTGCATTTAATCAAAAATAATAAACAGATATTTTATTCTACAGATAACTGGCTATACAGAAATTTATGGATGTATGATATCAAAAAGGCTAAGTATCAATTACTGATCAAAAATCTGAGAACTGGAAATTTTACCTACAATCAGGCAGACAGCACCTTATGGGGTATTCGTCATGAAAACGGCTTTTACACTCTGATTCAATTAAATCAACCTTATACAGATTGGGAAGCAATTCATCAGCTGGTGTTATTTGAAATGTCTGATGTTATGAATAAGAATTTCTCTTACAAAGTGCCAATAGACTTTGAAGATTCAACACCTGGTAAATGAGATTTTGCTACAATGTACACAGGACTAATACCCCTGATTCTCTTTACATGGTTAAATTCTAAGTAACTCTGTTCAATATTAGAATACTCTCAGCATTTCAGCGACTCCCCGTGTAACAATTCTCAATGGAGGAGAATGAGTCACTTCCTTGCTTAATTCTACCCTGAAAAATTCAATGATGATACTTTTATTCATATCATAAAAACCGATTGCTTCCAAAGCCTTGTTTTCTGATAATATGTCATCATTTTCCAGCAATTGCAGTCTTAACTGATGACAGTTCTTGACCCGCTTTAATATACCCTCTGATACCATCTGATAAATAGTCATACCAGAAAGTATGTTTCTCACAATTGTCAAAAGATCATTCTTCTGTAGCGGACTCAGCTTGTTTAATCTAATCAGCGCATGACAAATCATCAAAAAAATACTGTATGCATTATTCCCTCTCTTTCTGAGAGAAGGATATCTCTTTTTATACAGTAAAGCGTATTTTTGTAATTCAACTTTTGATTTTTGCTTCAATTCCTGCCAAAGAGAATGAACTATATGATTTACATCCTTAATCTTCACATTTTGAGTTTGTAAACAGGGTTCACTTTTTTTACGGCATATACATTTTTTCCCCTGACAATACCAGGCAAAGTGCATATCTCCTGATTTCTTAGGGTAATCATGAACTGCTCTTTGATTAAAAATGACTCTCATTATGATCCTTTCTATCAGACAATATACTATTTTTACTTTAGTATGCAAATTAATATTCATTTCTTTCTCTTATCTATCCTGTTAAAAATCTTAACTCACACTTCTCTTCACATCATACATGATCTGTTTGAAAATAGTGCAGATAAGCAGTATCACTCCAGAAAGAAAGCTGATTACCTGACGTAATGCGCTTTCTGGAAGTTTAAAATACTTAAAAATATATGAAATATCGGTTGACAAAAGGATTTTTTTGAAGTATATAAGATGATAAAATTTAAATGAATTAAAAAGGAGAGAAAATGAAAAAGCGAATTGTTATTTTATCCTTGCTGATCTTATGTATGTTGATGCCCCTATTTGCAGAAGAAACAGGAACTCTGAAAGGAGTCGTAAAAGATGAAAATGGAAAACCGATTGTTTATGCAAATGTCATTTTAAAAGGGACAAAAATTGGAGTAATGTCTAATGAACAAGGTAATTTTATCATTCCAAACATCCCGGTCGGCACATACACAGTAATTTGCCAGATGATGGGATATGCTCCTTATGAAATGACCAATGTAAAGATTAAAAGAGGTAAAACACGGGAAATCAAGATATCTCTTTCCAGGAGATTAATTAATATGTCGGCAGTAACCGTGATAGCAAAAGAAGAACAGGTTACAAAAGATCGCTCTGTATCCAGTAAAAGTCTTTATGATCCTCAGATGAATAATGTAGCTGTTTCAGATATATCTGGAACGATCGCAATGCAATATAACAGATATGATGACACCCATTATCCTCCACATTACAAGAATAAATGCTATTATCCCCCACGTTATAATACAGAAGAATACAAAGCAATAAATCCATATCCTTTCAAGTATGCGATTGCAGAACCATTATCCACATTTTCTATAGATGTCGATACTGCCACATACAGTAATGTGCGTAGAATGCTTAACTACAACACATTACCCCATCAATCTTCTGTTAGGATAGAAGAAATGATCAATTATTTTACATATTCTTATCCTGAGCCCAAAGGCAA
>JAGOCT010000174.1 GCA_017998585.1 Candidatus Cloacimonadota bacterium
ATCAATTGAGTCAGCATTTAAAACAAAATGTTTTAGAAATTGTTAAAAGCAGAGAGCAAATAAAACATATTAGTGATAATCTAGTGGATGGATTTGTTTATCAGATTGATTCAGGAGATGAAAATAACGTCAGAAAGTTTACATATATCAGCGCAGGTGTAGATAAAATACTGGGAATTTCTCCAGAAAAAGTATATGAAAATGCCTTTCATTTATACCATATGGTAGATTCGGACGATACCGCTAATTTTATGAGAAAAGAAAAAGAAGCGATTGACAAAGCTTCGACCTTTAATGCAGAAGTTTGGTTTTTAACGGCATCAGGCCATAAAAAATGTTTGTTACTCAATTCAACTCCAAATATAGATGACAAAAAACATATCATTTGGGATGGAATCGCAATAGATATTACTTCTAAAAAAGAAGCAGAAGCAGATGTTCAAAAAACACTAAAAAGATTAGAAGAAGTCAATTTTATAATTAATCATTCTCCAGCTTATGCGATAATCTGGAAAGCAGAAGAAAATTGGCCAGTTGCATTTGTTTCAGAAAATATATCTGCTCTCTTAGGATATTCAGCAGAAGACTTCATGAAAGGTAAAATTGTTTTCGCCGATATTGTCTATCATGATGATCTTGAAAGAATGAATGAGGAGATTGAAAAAAATATAAAAATTGGCTTAAGTGAATATAACCAAGAGTATCGGGTAGTTGGAAAAAACGGAGATATACACTGGGTTGATGACAGAACCTGGATCAAAAAGGATGAACAGGGAAACATCATATATTTTCAAGGGATATTACTGGATGTAAGTGCCAGAAAATTTGCTGAAGAAAAACAGGCTAAGTTAACAGAGCAGCTGTTACACAGTCAAAAAATGGATGCAATAGGACAGCTTGCTGGTGGAGTAGCTCATGATTTTAACAATGTACTTTCAGCAATAATGGGCTCAGCAGAAATGCTTAAGTTGAGTAGTCTTCCACAAGAAAAACAGCTTGATTTTATCAATGTCATTATTACTGCTGCAAAAAGAGCAGGGGACCTTACTCAGAAATTACTTACTTTTTCACGAAAAGGAATAAAAGCCAGTACCCCTGTGGATTGTCTGAAAATCGTTTCTGATACAATTAGTCTTTTAAAACACACGCTTAATAAAAATATCAGCATTAGTATGGAAAGCAGAACGACTCAGCATACCATTATTGGTGATGATTCTCTGTTACAAAATGCACTTGTAAACATGGGGATCAATGCATCTCACGCCATGCCTGAAGGTGGCAGTCTCATTTTTACACTTGAAAATCTTGAATTAGATGAAGAATATTGTCATTTATCTCCCTTTGATATAAAACCAGGGACTTATCTAGAAATCTCAGTAAGAGATACGGGTATAGGTATGCCTCCTGAAATACTTTCAAGAGTTTTTGAGCCATTCTTCACAACAAAAGACCAGGGAAAAGGGACAGGATTGGGACTTGCAATGGTTTATGGAATGGTTCAGGAACACGGTGGTGCTATAACAGTTTATTCAGAATTAGGAAATGGGACTGTTTTTCATATCTATTTACCAGTTGTATCAGACATCTCGAGACCTGCTGATTTACATGAAGAAACCATATATGGCACGGGAACGATATTACTGATTGATGATGAAGAATTGATTCGAATTACAGCCTCTGCCATTTTAAGTTCACTTGGTTATCAGGTTATATTAGCAGAAAATGGCGAAGAAGGAGTTCTGATATTTAAAGAAAACATGGGAAAAATAGATTTAATCATACTTGATATGATTATGCCGGTAATGGGAGGAAGAGAGACTTTTTACCATATACGTGAGATTAGTGAATCAGTACCTGTAATCATTGCTTCAGGATTTGCTAAAGAAGAAGATATGAAAGCATTAAAGAAACAAGGAGTTGGCGGATTTCTACAAAAGCCATTCAGAAGAGCAGAACTTGCTGAAATGGTCGCAACAAAATTAATGACTAAAGGTGATAATTAACACATTAAATGAAAAAGAGTTTCTGCAAATTGTGGCTACTTTTTTTGTAAAAAAACATTATGGATAAATAATATGCTGATAACTGTTCAGGCATTCACAAATTGCATACATATTAGAAATTGTTCCTAATTCAATCTCCGATTTCACATGAAAGTAATCCGCACATGTCCCACAGACCATAATTTTTACACCTTCATTCTGTAGTTTAATTAACGATTCAGCTAATGGAGAAGATTTAATAGTCAAGAGAACTCCACTGTTATAGAAAATCATAACTTTTGGCTTTGTCTCAAGCTCTGTAATCGTGTTGGTAAATCCCTTAATCAATATTGAACCCAGTTCATCTTCACCAACACCCATCTTATCAGACTTAAAAACAATAATGTAATCATTTTTTTCAGGAATTTTACAATAAATTCCAGATTCTGGCTGAAGTAGTTCAATCGCTTTTTTAGTACAGTTAATGGTATAGTAACCTTCTGTGTGCATAACTTCTGCCTCAAAATGATTATCATTAAGAAAACGAAGCAGATTATTCATAGAAGTCTCATTATCGGACAGGATTTGAAAGGCTTCATTTACTCTGATATCAGATAATTGTTTTTTGGTCATTATAATCGGTTTTGGGCATATTTCGCCACGTGTATCTATGATTTTCATTATAACTCCTTATTCTGATTTTCTGTTTTCAAAGAGTTTTTTGATTACAAAAGTGATCAATGCAATAATGTAAAAAACCAGTAGAAGCCAGGCTAAACTGGTAAGTGAATTGATTGCTGAGCGGTAAACTTCAAAACCAAGTGCTGATGAAGTAATCTCATAGACAGGATTATCTTTGTCTAATGGATAGATATATCGTTCTATTTTCCATAAATTGACACCAGAAGAAATACTGACAACATAAATGGCAAAAATCATGTATTTTACCCAGGATTCGTATATATCATCATCGATTAGCCGTTTTAATATCTTCGCAATTGGCTTCTTAAAAAACAGCGTTACGATCAGGGCAACGATAAATCCAACACTAAAGGTTGATATTAAAAGGATAAATAACATTTTTCCCTCCTTTAATTTTTCATACTACAAGCATCCTGCTTGTCACTTTTTTCTGCAAGCAAGATGCTTGCAGTACGAGATTTTCCTGCTTGTCGCTTTTTTTCTGCAAGCAAGATGCTTGCAGTACTGTTTCATCCGGCAGAGCTCGAACCGCCACCAGCTATCCCTGAATGTACGGAATGACCATCATTTCTGGCACTGGTTGAAGATTCTGAATAAACCAGAAAGGTTGTCATCAGCGCATTGAAGCAATTTTGTGTATTTTCTCTGGAACAAGTCTCAGAGATTTTTAACCATTCAGGTATATCATATTCTCCCTTTTTCATTTTCATAAACCAGCGGGATTGTAAATTATAGGCAAACAAATAAGGGATCTGGCTTAACATATATTCATGAATTTCTGCACTATAGTCTTTCTCAAGTAAATCTTCTATATGGCGCTTATGATAATAAATGTACTGACTCAGCTGAATACCCTGAGGTGTTAGCGGAGAAATACTTTGTCCGCCAATAATCACAATTATCCCGCATACGATAAGTGCAAACACCAACAATAAGGCAGAAATACTGAGAATGTCAAAGAACAACACCAATGGCAGAATACTAATAACGCCCATAATACTGATTATACTGCCTGTAATTGTTATTTTCTTACGTTGTTTTGCCAAAAAAGAAGATATCAAATCTTCCTGAATCAGATTATTTCGTATTTGTTTTACTAAACGATCAGATTTCAAATTGGCATGGTTGATTGCTTTCTTTAGCTCACAGCTAAAACCATTCTTTTGTTTATGAAAAACTGCATCAAATATCATCTTTTCATAATCATTCAAAGGGATGTTTGATTCAATCCCATTTAACTCAAAATAGCTATGCTTTTTATCATTTTGCAAGGTACAGGTCAATTTATTATTTTTAAGCATATCCAGCAGAGTCGCGGTTATATAATGCAGATAATGATACTCAGGAATACTCTGGCTGAGCAGGTACGCCGATTCAATGGCTGTCTGATTATCAGGACATTCAGTCAAACGATTCAGATCACGCGGATTGGGTTTGAAACGAACATTGTATTTTCGGTAAACAGCAAAAGCATAATAAGTGGCGATGCCCAATAAGAGTAAAGAAATCAATCCGTAAACCAGCAATAAGCGTCTCGCTTTTTGTTTGAGCTGATACCATTTCGGATTTTCAGAAATCAGTGTACCTTTATGAAAGCGAAGTTGAAGCTGAACTGTCTCATTTTTCTTTAGTTTCTCTTTATTTCTGACCCAAACCATCGAGTCATTCAGAGAGACAATTGCTTTACCGGAAAGGAGCTGATGAGCTGTCAGATTGCCTTTAAATTGAGAAAAGTCAATTCTGATATCAAGAGAGTCAATCTCATAGAGATGTTTAGCAGGTAAAAGCGTATATTGAAAAATGTCTTCATCATTTTCCTGAAAGATAACTCCTTCAACTAAGTAATTCAATCCAAAGTGTTTACGAGTATTTTTTATCTTATGAAATGTCCATTTAACCTGATTATCGGTAATTTGTATCCGCTGAGTGCCAATTCCTGCAGGAACATTTACCGAGTCAATATCAGCACTCAGTACTTTGAGTTTATCAATATATTTTGAAGATAAACTCCGCTCCACCCACGAAAATGTCCCTTTTTCAAAATGAAAGTACAGACGTTCAGATACTTCAATCTGATTATTCGGATTAATACTGTAATAAGCCTGAAACAGATCAGCCT
>JAGOCT010000175.1 GCA_017998585.1 Candidatus Cloacimonadota bacterium
GCGTAATACCACCAGATTCTCCTGCAACCACTTTAGTCTTTCTGATGTAATCCAGAATAGAAGTTTTACCATGATCGACATGCCCCATAATGGTAATGACAGGTGGTCTTGGCTCTTCTATAACATTATCATCTGTAATGTTTTCTTCTATCAGATCTGCACCATATTCGTCTTCAAATTCGACATCAAAGTTAAATTCATCACAAATCAACTCCAGAGATTCACGGTCAAGACGCTGGTTAATTGTAACCATCTTTCCCATCTGGAAGAATTTGGTAATGATCTCAGATGCGCTTTTATCCATTATCTTTGCCAATTCGCTGACAGAGGTAAATTCACTGATTGAAATTACTGCATCTCCATCCTCAAAAAGGGATTTCTTTTCTTCTTTTTTATATTTTTTCTTCTTTTTATTTCCTGCAAGCGCAAGCTTGATGTTTTTTTCGATCAGATTCTCATCAATTTCAACAACTGGTGCAGCACCTTTACGTTTTTTTGTATTTTTCAGCTTTGCTTGTAAATGTTTACTTTTATCACCCAGATCATCGATTGTAACTTTTTTTGTTTTACCAAAAACACGAACTTCTTGTTTAACCTCTTCAGTTACTTTTGGTTGCGCAATTTTGTCAAAATTAGGTTTTACACCCGTTGGGCTGATTCCTGGTCTGCGTGACTGATCAGTTCTTGGTCTGTCATTACGCTGGCGGTTATCTCCAGCATATCTGCTATCCTGATTTCTGTTATCTCTTGGCTGATAAGATCTTTGTTCACCTGAGCGGTTATCGCGATTATCATACTGACGAGGCTCTCTTGGTTGATATGATCTTTGTTCACCTGAGCGGTTATCGCGGTTATCATACTGACGAGGTTCTCTTGGCTGATAAGATCTTTGTTCACCTGAGCGATTATCGCGGTTATCATATTGGCGAGGTTCTCTTGGCTGATATGATCTTTGTTCACCTGAGCGGTTATCGCGGTTATCATATTGACGAGGTTCTCTTGGCTGATAAGATCTTTGTTCGCCTGAGCGATTTTCGCGAGGATGAGAAGATCTCTGTTCTTGATTTCTGGGTTCTCTCTGTTCAGTAGAGCGTCCTTCACGAGTATGCTGAGTTCTTGGTTCATGAGATCTTTCTTCAGTAGAACGAGGTTCTCTGTGAGCAGGACGATTATCTTGACTACTAACATTTTCAGTTCTGTGTTTGGGTTTTCTTGGTTTTTCTTGAACAGGAGCAGATTCAGCAGGTACTTCAGTCGCTTTTTTAACAGTTTCAGCTTTTGGTTTATCATCAGCCTGAGCTGTTTTTTCAGGATGAACTTTTGCTGCAAAAGGATCTTCTGCCGGTTGAGCGGATTCAGTTTTTGTTTTTTGAGCCTGAACAGATTCGTTTCTAGCTTCGCGCAACTGATCTTGAATCCTTTTTCTTTCATTATCAATGCGTTTTAAATTTTCTGCTTCGGTTTTGAATTTATTCCGAATCTTGTCCATGACATCATCATCCAGATAATTCATATGATGTCTAACTTCAACTCCCAGATCACTTAAGTGTTTCATCAGAGCTGATGATGATATTTTTAATTCTTTTGCAAAGTCACATACGCGTAAAGCCAAACTATTCCTCCACTTCTTTGTACGACAGGTATTTTAACAATCCTTTAGCAAAATTGATATCCGTGATGGCAAGAACACCTGATTCTTTCAGGGCAAACTGAAGTGTGTCTTTTTTATGCCCCCAAACAGCCACCGGGATATTTATCGACTGATTTAAATAAAGTATTTTTTTTCTGGAATGAAAAGATAAGTCTTCTGTGAGAATTATCAGTTTGACCTTTCCTGATCTTGCATGTCTGATAACAGCATCACTGCCTGACAACAGCTTACCGGCTTTATGGGCAAACTGAAGGAGGGTGATGATTTTCGAATCATCTATTGTTCTTTTCATACCTTTGCTTTTGTTTAACATTATTTTGTTTAAGCTTACCTTTAAATCTTTATGTTTTTAGTCTTTTTCTTGTTTTTCCAATTAAATAGTTTTTTAAAACACTCATTTAATCCACATATATAATAACCATAAGAATTTAAGCTTGCATTTAAGTCAATGATTATTTGATTATTTAAAAAAACTATTCTGAACATATTCTTTTTTGGCATTTTATTTTTGCAAATCACACACCGTCTTTCAGGTGTGTGATTTGCTTTAGAAGCTTTATTCGTCATCAGAAATGTCTTGATGCCTCTTTAATACGGTCTACAATTTTTTGTCCAATACCCTCAATATTGCATAATTCTTTTTCAGAAGCCTGATAAATATCCTGAACAGAAGTATATCCATGTTCTTTAAGAATTTCTGCAATTTTTGGACTTACGCCGTCAAGCTCACTGACATGACTGGTTATACGTCTTTCTTCAGCAATTTTTTCTTCAAATTCATTAAGTGTGTAAATATCGAGCTTATAATCGGTGAGTTTTGCTGCTAATCTGACATTTTTTCCCATCCGGCCAATTGCAAGGTTTTTATTTTCTTCCGTAACGATGATGCGTGCAAAGCGTCCTTTTTCAGTAATATAGACTTTCTGGATGAGCTCAGGTCCGATTGCATTGGCTATCATAATTTCAGGGTCTTCGCTCCACCCAAGAATATCAATCGATTCTCCATGTAATTCTTTTTTGACAGAATCTACACGAATTCCTTTTGGTCCGAGGCATGCACCTACTGCATCCAGGTTTGGTTTTCTGGTATAAACCGCTACTTTGGTACGAATGCCAGGTTCACGAATAATCTTTTTTACTTCAATTTCGCCGGTTGCAATTTCAGGTACTTCAATTTCCAGAAGACGTTTTACAAACTCAGGATGCGCACGTGAAAGAATCACTGTTACATCATTTCCTCTTTTTCTGACGCTTAATACATAAGCACGAAGGTAATCACCTACTTTATAATATTCTTCTTCGATTTGTTCTTCTATCGGTAAGAGAGCTTCAGCGAACCCAATATCCACTTTATATCCATTATAATCCATCTTTTTTATTTTTCCGTAAACAATCTGATTTTTTTGCTTTTCATAATCAAACATTTTTCGCTCTTCTTCGAGCTTTTTAATTTTAATCATGATTTCTTCACGGGCAATTTTGATCAGTTTTGGCTCAAGTGCATTAATGGGCAATTCGACCTCAATCATTTGTCCGATTACTGCTTTTTCATCTATATCCTGAGCATCTAATATGGAAATTTGACCAAGTGATTCGTCTTTATCTACAACGAGTTTTTTAAATTTAACACCCAAATAATTGGAGTTGTAATCAGCAATTACCTCCAGTTCATTTTCCGGTTTCAGCTTTTTTGAAATGGCATTTTGCAAGCTTTCTACAATTACATCACGAAGTCTGGATTGGTCCAATTGTTTTACTTTGGCCAATTCTGTGATTATCGCTAACAAATTCGAACTCATGACTTCTCCTTCTTTCCAAAATGATAAACGGTTCTTGCTTTTTTTATAGTGTTGAATGGGATACTCAATGATTCTTCCCCAATAGCAATGACCAGATTATCCTGATTCACTTCTAAAAGCGTTCCTTCAGCTGAAACGCTTTTACCATCTGAATAATATGTTACTTTTATAGTTTCATTAATTGCACTCATATAGTGCTTTTTAAACTTAAGTGTTCTTTCCAGACCAGGGGATGATACTTCAAGAAAATATTTGTCTGGAAAAGGCGCATTTTCTTCAAATTGCTGACTAATGCTTCTGTTGACATTGGCACAATCATCAACGCTGACACCACCTATCTTAGTGATGTAAACACAGATTACCGGGCCTTTAGCCGCATTCTTTATCTCAATATCATACAACCCAACACCGTTAACAGTGCAGGCTTCCTTGATCGTCGCTTCGATCTTTTCTATCATAAGCCTCTCCACTTATACAATTAAACCACTGCTTGCACAGTGGTACCAATTTAGGTTAGAAAAAAACTGACCCTTTTGAGTCAGTTCTTTTCAACCTTATTTCAATTTATGCTAATCGCTTATTTTGTCAAGCAATTATTTCTAAGTTTTCAAAAATTATCTTTTTTTTTAGAAATTAAGGGTCAACTCATCAATTAAATTTTGAATCAATTGATGAAATTCTTTAAAATCCGTGTTTTTTGAGTATTTTATTGACAGTGCCGTCAGTGGTAATCTTTTCAAGACCACTATTGAATGCTTTAACCAATCGTGTAGAATTTTTGGCATTTTTACCAAAACAAACATAGAGTTTATGGTTGATCAGCGGTTTGTCTATAATCTATTTCTCCAGCTTTTTCTTTAAATGATTTATTGATGAGATACAATCCAACAAACTTATCAGCGACTAACAGATCGATACGTTTATTGAAAAGCTTATTGATATTTGTTGCATCATCAACGGCCTCGTCCTTTTTAAGCCAGGTCGCCTTATCAAATTTTTCTTCATTGACATAACCTCTGACGACTCCGATATTATATTTCTTCAGATCTTCATATTGATTATAACTGATCTTGTCTGCTTTTCTTTTAAAGAAAACAATAGGGCCTCCAGGAAATCCCTGAGAAAAAATCGAATGTTCTTCTACTTCTTTTGCATAATATTCTGGAAAGTAACCATCTACTAAACCACGTTTTGCCATGTCAACAGTTCTTGCCCATGGGTAATACTGAAATGTGACAGTGATGCCTTCTCTTTTGAATGCTTCTTTGACAATTTCAGCAACATAACCTTCTCCAGGTAAAGATTTGCCAATGTAGGGTTCCCATTCAAGTGTTGCCAGAAC
>JAGOCT010000176.1 GCA_017998585.1 Candidatus Cloacimonadota bacterium
ATCCCCCAGTTGGATTATGTAATCTTAAAATCAGCAGATCAAATCAATTTTAAAACGATCAGTAAATCTACTACAACAGAGCCTGGAAATCAGTTTTTTATGAAAATCCCTTTCCGTTATGAAACAGCTGCAGGCATGGATTCTGTATTGGTAGATGCGAATCCCCAAGGTGCTGTATCAGTTTTTACAACAAACAGTCCAGTTTTATCTTATGCATTTGATCCAAAGAACTGGATTTTATGTCGCGGAAAATTTCAAACTTTACCTGTATTGAACAATTGTTTTGCTACCTCAGGACGTGTGATTGTCAACTGGAATCCAATGCCAGAATGGACAAATATCAATACATATCATGTATATCGCTCCTTAAATCCAAACAACTCTTTTGTAAAAATCAACGCTCAACCGGTTCAGGGTAATTCATTTACAGATAACAATGTAACAAATGGGCAGACCTATTACTATAAAGTGACAGCTTGTACAGATATTTATGAAACGGACTATTCCAATTCACTAAGTGCTCAGCCAATCGATTTTCCGATGGATCAGGGTATTCTTGTAATAGATGAATCCAATAATGGAAATGGTAATTTGCTGAATCCAAGTGATGAACAGGTAGATGACTTTTACAGTCAGGTTATTGGCTCTGCATATACCAGTTGGGATGTCAGTACTCAGGGTTTGCCAGATGTAAACCTGTTTAGAAATTATTCTCTGATTATCTGGCATGATGATGATACTGTCACTTCACAGATCAATGAAGAGGTTCAGCAATCGTTTGTATCATATATTATGGCTGGTGGTAAGGTCATATTATCTGGATGGAAAACAGCAAACAGCATAAGCAACTCCTATTTGAATGAAATACTTCAATCAACTGAAAAAGTAAGTATCAATACCCCTTCATTTTCTTCAGCAATCTCAGATGATTTGCCTGTTTTGACACCCGACCCTGACAAACTCAATCAAAATTGGAATGGGCTTTTACCTTCTGTTTGTGTTTTTCCAAATGCTACTCAAGTGTTATACAGAGCCCAATTTAACAATAACTCTGCATATCAAAACGCTCCGGTAGTCATATCTGGTGAAAACTTTGTCTTATCTGGATTACCTTTTTATTATATTCAACAGGAAGCCATTACTCAGATGTTTAGTATGATTTTAAATGACTGGTCTGTTTCTTCTGATGAATGTCCTGTTTCGATTTATCCAAAAATGAATATGCATATTTATCCAAATCCAACAGGTATCAATCAGTCAATGTCTGTAGCCATAAAGAATGTAAAACAAAACCAGATAAAAATGAATGTTTATAACGTGAAAGGTCAGCTGGTTAAATCAGAATGCCTTAATAATGACAGATCAAATGGTGCTGTTTGGACCTGGAATAAAAAAGATGATCAAAATCATGATTTAGCATCTGGAGTATATTTCATAAAAGCACAGACAGATCATCAACAGATTGTAAAGAAATTTATCATTATCAAGTAATGACGCATTTAGAACTGCATCAGGTAGGTATTGACTTCCCTGATTTTAAAGTCGAGAATATCAGTTTTAAACTGGATAAAGGGAAATTACTGGTCTTACTGGGTCACAGTGGCTCGGGTAAGACATCTCTGATACAGGCTGTTTGCGGTATTCTTCCTGTCAGTCAGGGGAATATTCTTGTCAATGGCTCTTGTATTAACCAGGTTCCAATCCACAAACGGAAGATAGGGATGGTTTTTCAGGATTTTGCTCTTTTTCCACATCTGAATGTTGCAGACAATATTGCTTTTGGTTTAAAACTAAAGCAAAAAAAAGAAGTGAATCATAGAGTGGCAGAGCTGCTTGAACTAATAGAGCTGAAAGGCTATGAAAAAAGAAAAGTCTATCAGCTTTCAGGCGGAGAGAAGCAACGGATTGCCCTAGCCAGAACTCTTGCTTCTGAACCAGAGATCATTCTCTTTGATGAACCAATGAGTGCTTTGGATGAAAGTCTTAGAGACCGATTAAGAAGTACCATTAAATCGATTATACATCGTTTAAATATCACAACAATTTACGTAACGCATGATCAAAATGAGGCATTTTTTCTTGCTGATTATATAGGCATCATGAATTCAGGGCGATTGATACGCTATGATAGCAGTGATCAGGTATGGTTACATCCAAACAATCAAATAACTGCTGATTTTTTAGGAATACAAAATCAACTGGATGGATATGTAAAAACATTTCTGCATACTCATGAAAAGACTTCTGTTTATCAGTTGGATGTTAATGGATTGCTATTTATTTTCAAGTCAGAAAAGTCTCTAAAAACAGGTCAGTTTGTACGATTATGTTTCCGGTCAGAGAGTGTCTATCTATCCTTTAAAAAAGAGTCAGGCAACTCTTTTGAAGCCAGAATTAAAGATTATCAGATAATCGGTTCAGCGATTGATTTTCAACTTCTGGTATCTGATGTCAATATCAATTGCCGGACTTTCAGAACACTCAATCCTGCTGATATTCATCATCATCAATTGTTTTGTACTATACCTGAAACTGCATTAAGTATCATTGTCTGATCTATGAAAAGATATCTGGTATTTTTGACTATCATCTTCACAACTTGTCTGTGTCAGGCTAAGGAATGGCTCTTTTTTGTTTATATGGCTGCAGATAATGGTCTATATCAATATGCACTTGGTGATATTAACCAGTTTGAAGAAGGCATACAAGACAACATGGAAATCATCGTATTTATTGATCATCTGACTGGTTCTGATAAAGATGGGGCAGAGGTCTTACGGATTGTAAAAGATTCTACTGATGTGATTGTTTCTCCAGTTGTTAAGTCTTATGGTGAAGTCAATAGTGGGGAGTATCAGACACTCAATCAGTTTATGAAATGGGGACAGTCCAAATACTCAGGTGATAATGAGGTGATGGTACTGTGGTCTCATGGAACCGGTTGGTTTAAATCAGCAAGTCCACAGATAAAATATGTCTGCCCTGACAATGCTTATGGAACTGCAATTAGCGTAGCGGAAGGTGATTTAAAAAAGGCATTTGCTGGTTTAAAAAGAAAACATGACTTGTTGGTGTTTGACGCTTGTCTGATGGGTAATCTGGAAACAATGACTGAAGTAAAAGATGTCGCTGACTATATTATTGCCTCTCCGAATGAAGTACCGGCTTTTGGTTTTCCTTGGAATGATATTTTAAAAAAATGGAATAGTTATGCAAGTGCTGAAGAGACCTATAAAAGCATACCGGAGATTTATACTCAGTCCTTTGATTATGGTGGAAGTCAAAACCCTTATGGATCGTATTTCTATCCAGTTGCCCTTTTTGTAGCAAAAATGAATCAACTGGGTTCTCTTTTAAACAACATAAGACTTTTCTCAGATACTTATGCATTATCTGCCGGAAATTCCATTTTTACAAATGCTAGAACTGAAAGCTTCGAGTTTAATGATATGTTAGCTGATATTGAGATCAAAGAGTATTTTTCACGTTTGAAAAATGCCAGTAACCCATCTGATTCTCTTTATCATTTTTCTGAAGAAACCTTAAGCTTGATTGATCAGATGTTTATTAAGACAGCTTCATTGAATCTGTCTGTAGAAGGATATGCCAGTATCTGGTATCCGGATTATGATGATATGTTTTTTGTTCTTTATAAAGATCTGTATCATAAACTGGATATTGCTGATTATCAATTTCCCCGATTTTTAAATTATTCTTATGGTACTGATACCAGAGTACCAGACCCGGTAGTGATTGACAATCAGGCACAAAATCTAAATAGTCTGTATCTATCCTGGGGTATTCCAATAGATCCTTGTCCATTAAAGTATCTGATTGAGGTATATTCAAATAATTTATTGCTCCATCATGAGATCATTTCTCAAACGACATATTCTTATACATTTAATCATGATACAGTAAATGCGTTCATAAAAATCACAACGCTTGATGAAGCTGGTAACAGCAGTTCATCGGTAAGAGTGGATTATCAAAAAGATAACCATGTAAATTTTGAAGCTTACATCACACCAAATCCTGTAATTAGTATGGAAAATGCAAAGATAAGATGGATTCAGAATCATCCTGTTAGCCGGCTTGAATTCAAAATATACACAATAAATGGTGATTTAATCGCTTCAAAGACCCTATATCATACACTTTCTGGAGAACATTCCATTGATTTACAGCAGTTACTGAAATCCAATAAAAAGTTATCCACAGGCTTATACACATTGTTGATAAAAGCAGATGCTGTAAGTGATAAAAAAAAGTTTTCAATTATATGGTAAATAATAAGATAGACTTACTCACAGTGTAATGTGCATAAGTTGTGGATAAGATTACTATTCAGATAAAAAATCTTGTCTAATTAATGGAATTAACTGAAAAATAGGGATATAAAAACACCTGATAGTTTGAGGATAAGGTCTTTATCCTGTTGTTTATAATGTGGTAACAATATTGTTTATTCTTGTACTTTATGGAAATATCATGATTTATCAGACAGTCTATTTAAATTTCTCATTTGTTTCTTCGTAATTTTTGAAAAGTGTATTTTCTTTAACAAGAAGATAAGGTAATTGAAATACATGAAGGATTTGATTCTGATTGAAACTATTACTTTTTTAAGTATTTATTTATATAAGACTCGTCTTTTCTGGTGAAGATAAAGCTGATGATTATAATGATGATTGGAAATAGAATAAATAATAAGGCTAACCAAAACATTTCGTATTCCTTTGATGTGATGTTGCTATGACA
>JAGOCT010000177.1 GCA_017998585.1 Candidatus Cloacimonadota bacterium
GAATATGCCAGGTATCTTCAACTCTTTTTAATGCTTTTCTCCTTTCTGGTTTTACAATTGTAGAACGTCATCGTCATTTTCAACCTGTAAGTTATGTTCCGTTAGGTCTTGATTCAACAATAAAATATGGAAAAAAAGATTTACGGGTTAAAAATACTACCGGAAGGGATATACGGATACATTGCGAAATTAATGAATCTATTTATTCTGTTAAGTTGACTTCTAATTCATATTCTGACGAGATTTTTGAAATTTATACAGAAGAAAATGAAATAGCTCCTCCGATAGAAGATGAACTGATTCAAAACGGCATTGAAGTTGAAGTATTCAGAAGAAAAATAATCAAGGGCAAACTGAAAGAAACATTTCTGTTGTACAAAGATTTTTATCCTCCTGTGAGAAATACTAATAGATGAAAATAATTTGCGCTTCTTTGTTTTTATTATTTTCTAATAACATAATCATATCCTGGGAGAACCTGGAATCAGACCAGAAAAAGCAAATTTCAAATTGGCTTTTTTCATCTTCAAGAGATATATTGGACGGTAAATCTGTTAAAAAAACTGATATTATTTTTCCGCAGATAAAGTCAGGTCTGTTTGTGACTTTAATACTTAACAATAAAGTAAGAGGCTGTTACGGATCTTTTTGCCATGATTCAAATGACTCCAAATTTCTTATAGAAAAATATCTTCGCGGAGCTTTGCGGTCAGATCCAAGATATAAACCTTTATCGCCTGAAGGAATTGAAAATGTGCGGATCGTTCTGACTTTTGCGTCAGAACCTGAAATTGTTGATGATATTTATTCAATAGATACTGAAGAATTTGGTATTATGGCTGAATCCGGAACTTCAGTTCTTATTTTGGTTCCTGCTGAACTTAAGATGCGTGATCAAGTTTCGAATCTTATTAAGAAAATCAAAGCTGAACGGATTTATAAATTTAAGTCTTATACAATCACATTTACTCAAGAACAATAGCCCCGTCTTGCAGAATTACATCAATGATGTATTTATCCCGCTTTATATTCAGAGGAGTACACAAAACCATTTGACCCTTGAATTCAAAAATATCTCCTTTTTTCATAAGATCAATGTAATCTTTTTTTTCAGAATAAATGTGAAAGATAAATGATATCTGATTTGATTCAGATAAGACAGAAGTAATTCTGTATGCTCTTTTGTATTCCGTATTCTGTTCTACTGATTCTATTACAACTTTCGACGATATAATACTTTTTTGAATAGAGAGAATGTATTTATCCTTTTCGATAGGATTCATTTTTGAAATTTTTGATAAATTTATTGAATTAAAAACAAAAATATCTTCGGAAATAAGATTTGTTGATGCAAGTGATAGTAAAGCTGCAATTAGTAATATTTTCATTTTATTCTTCCGGTTTCAAAAGATAGTGTTCTGTTCCCCGTTTAATGATAACGCTTTCTATTTTGTAAGAGTTTAATTTCATTCGTTTCAAAAAAGTTGTCATATCAGGGGTTTTTTTGCCGTTTACTGCAATTATTGAATCACCGATTTCAAGCGACTCAATTTTAGAAAAAGAGCTGACATCTGATACTACAGGAACACCATCTGAATCCTTTGAAACAGAAAAACCGTATTTTTTTCTGATTTTATCATAATGCATGTTTTTATCAGTAATGTTTTCAGAAAAGAATATTTTTCTATCTAAAAGAATTCCATTTCTAGAAACCGTGAGGAATAATTCCGTATCAATGCTTTTATTCTTTATTAATCGTATTAGAGATCCTTTTGAATTTATTAGAATGCCATCAGCTTCTTTTATTAAGTCCCCCTTTCTCAAACCGGCAATATCTGCCGGTGACCCGGATGTTATTGAGATTATTTTAACATTACGTTTATCAGAATCGAATTCTTCTTTTACAAGTATTCCGATCCATCCTCTTCTAACTCTTTCATAAAGGAGAAGATCTTCGGCGACTTTTTTAACTATATATGACGGTATGGCAAAACTGATGCCTTGAAAAGAGCCGGTTGAGGTCCGTATTGCGCTGTTAATTCCGATCATCTGTCCATTAAGATTTATCAATGGTCCGCCTGAGTTGCCTGGATTAATTGGTACGTCAGTTTGAATAAAATCTTCAACAGCAGAAAATCCAATATCGCATCTGCCCATTGATGAAATAATTCCGCTTGTTATCGAGTGTCTGAGTCCGTAAGGATTGCCTACTGCGATAACCGTTTCTCCCTCTGATGAATTGGAAGAATCAGCCAATTCTACGGGAATGTAGTTCCCGTGTTTTAATTTCATTAAAGCTAGATCAGTCTCATAATCAAATCTGAAATAATTGCCTGATATAAATTTTTCAAATTCTGTTTCAGTTCCGTCAGAAAGAGTTGCAATATAGTAATCGCCTTTTTTGACTACATGATAATTTGTTATTATATGGCCTTTTGAGGAAATAATAGTGCCGGATCCGTAACCAGTCTTATAATATACTGTTTTACTGTTTATTTTTTTTGAAGAATAAACGGTAATAAGAATCACAGAATCTTTTGCCTTTTTTGCGGCAGTGGATATGTCATTTGATAATATAAAAGATGAAGTGCAAAAAATTAATAATAGAGTGGTCTGAATAATTTTCATCATTTGCTCACAAGATCAAAGTATGATTCTTTTTCAATATTGTATTTATTCAAGTTAATTTTTTTATATCTTGGTTTGTTTCCAAAATCTACATTGGCAATGACCTCAGTTTCAGCAAGAAGCGAGTAAGATGAAACTGCAACGGCTTCAGCTAATGCATCAGTTTCTTCAGTAAGAATTTTTCTGAATTTGTAACTGGTAAGATAACCTATTTCAATATAAGCATTGATTGCGTTAAGAAGAATTGGGTTGAGCCAGCATGAATAATAAGGGTCTTTTGCATAAACGTAGTTTTTCATTCCGCGTAACTCAAGAGACGCAAGCATGAACCTTATTATTTCCATCGTTGCGAAATGATTGTCTCCGCCAAAACCTTCTTCTCCTCCGTCTCTTTTATAATTTTCAAAAATAGACATTTCTCTTTTCCAGAATCTTGTATCCGGTGAAAAATTTTCAAGTTTTTTGCTGTATGCGCCTTTGTTTAAAATAACTTCTTTCTTCCATGAAGGAAAATCCGAGTAACTCCATTTAACCATATTCTGTTTAAATCCTTTGAAATCAAAAGGATTATACGAAAAATCAGGAAGCTTCAGCTGGTATGATGTGAAATAAAGTGCCGTATCGTTAACGAAAGACTCGAATGAATTTGCGTTTCTTTCTTTTACCAGCCAGAAATCAGCTGCGTCCGGCATTGAGCTGTAAAAATCATTAAAGTTTTTATTCTTATAGTATTCTATTCCTTTTGAGAAATATCTAAAAGGAGGAACTATTATTGCAGTAAAACCCTGATGACGCGGAGGAGGAGAGTAGTCGCAATGCAATGATATAACCAATTGGGGTTTCAATTTATTCATAGCAGTTATCCTTCCCTCAGCAATTTCCCCGTCTGAAGGATAATCAAATAAGCGGAAAGGAGCATTCGGATCTTTAAGATTTTTTATATCTGAATCTTTTAAAGTTGCAGGTCTTGATAAATGACTTTTTATAACAGAATGACCTACAGGCTTTATTCCGTATTTTGAAAGAATACTCTTGAATTTATTAAAACCCTGTTTTGTTTCAGTGAGTTTTAAAATTTCATTAGATTTATAAGCAATTGAATACATCAATTCGCTTTCTTTTAATCCCAAATGAACTGCTCCGGAACGGAATGTTGACAGGTATTTCTTAGATAATGGATCATACCTATCGCCATTAATTGACAATGGGGGATCATCTGTTCCGCCATGACCAGGATCCAGCACAACCGTAAATTCCTTCGGATTTTCTAAATTCAGCACTGAAGAATTAGAAAAAGAAAGAAAGGTTATTGATGCAGCAATTATCAGTAATTTTTTTTGTCTCATTTTATTTTATAAGCAATAAAAAAAGGGGTTAAAGCCCCTTTTTTTATTGCTTCAATGTTCTCATCAAGATTATTTAGGCATCGGCTCATCTTCTTTAAGGTTTGTATACTCAGAAGCTGTAGTTTTCTTGTTAGGATCCCAGATACGGTTTCTGTTATCAGCCTTGTCTCTGTCGTATTTTCCTCTGAACTCCTTAGGGTTTATTTCCTCAAGAATTCTGATTGCGTAAGTTTTTGCAACTCTATAGTGGAATATTGATGTTGCGTAAATTTCATCAGCTCTCTGTCTTTCGGCATCATCAAGCTGTCCATAAGCAACTCTTAGTCTCATTTTATTGTGAAAGAGAACTTTGTTTTTCTTAGGGTCTGCAGCCGATTTGGAATCAAGAGTAAGTTCAAGTATGTTGTTTGCACAGAGATTGAGCATTTCAAGTGTATCTTTTTTATATGCGTCAGAAATTTTCTGATAAAACTGAATTATCATTTTTTTGTTTTCTTCAAGTTTTACACGAGCATAAACAATATTTCTTCTGTAAAAAAGATCAACACCGACTTTGTAGCCGTCGTAACATTTTTTGTAATCTTCCTGCCAGTCGCCGTGAGTATCTTTATAATTTTCTTTGATTACATTTAAAGTGAATATCTGGTCGAGATTAGTCTTCATGAGCTTCTCAACAACATCGTTTGCATGAAATTTAGCTAGATAGTTATCCTCAGGCCGGTCTGCTTCCGAATACTGAGACGCGGGATCGGTTTTACTCTGATCAACTCCTCCGGCAGTAG
>JAGOCT010000178.1 GCA_017998585.1 Candidatus Cloacimonadota bacterium
TGTCAGATCAGTTCTTTGTCAAAAGAATGAAAGAGGCTCTTCACGAGACGGAATGGAAGTGGCATTGTGTCGTTTCGATAAGCAGTTTACCGAATTGATGTTTGCTGGTGCAAATCGTCCCTTATATTATTTTGAAAATGAGAATTCTGAACATATCAGCCTGATAAAACCCACCCGAAAAGGGATTGGCGGTTTACAAAAAGAAGAGACCAGGGTATTTGAAAATCATACTTTAGCACTTCATTCTATTTATTCACTTTATCTGTTTAGTGATGGTATTGTTGATCAGAACAATACACTTAATCATAAATTTGGTTCAAAACAGCTAAAAATCGTATTAAATAGTATGAAAAAGAAAACAATGGAAATTCAAAAGAAAAATTTGCTGGACAAATTATCCAATCATCAGGAAAATGAACTCCAGAGAGATGATATAACGGTTATTGGTATTAAAATAAAGGATTAACAGGAGTAATTGTGAGTACAAAAAGCTGTGAACATGAGTTTTTTATGTCAGATTCTGACCTATTTTCGCTTTATTCAAGCGGAGGACTCGAAAAAACAATCTTAATGTTTAAAGGTCTTCTTACTCAGGACATATTAGTTGTGTTAGCAGAGATGTTAACCAATAATCTTTCAAATGATCCGATTCAAAAAACCACTAAAAAGATGTTTTCTATCTTTGTTGAATTAGCTCAAAATATTCATCGTTATTCTGCAGAACGTTTTGTTGTTGAAGGAAAAGATGTAGGTGCAGGAATTGTTCTCGTCAATGAATTTAAAACTTATTATACACTTATATCCGGAAATGTCATAGATAATGAAAAATTGCAAGTTTTAAAGAATAATATAGAGCAGATTAATAATATGGATGAAGAAAGCCTGAAAAATTACCGTAAAGACAAACTGAAACAAAAACGTGAAGAAGGGGATAAAGGTGCAGGTGTTGGTTTAATAGACATTGCAAGAAAATCATCCAGACAGATTGAGCTTAGAATTAAAGAATTAGAAAATAATAAATCATTTATTAGTTTTTATATTCTGCTTGAGAAGGAGTTATAATGGAAAGCTTACACATAGATGAAAGTAAATTTACAATGGCAGTTGACTTTAATACTGAAAAAGGTTTATGCATTATGTCTGGCAATTCTTATCCTGAAGATGCAATTAGTTTTTTTGAACCTTTAAACAGATGGCTTTCCCAATATATCTGTGAAGTTAACAAGCCATTAACTGTCGAGATTAAGCTTAATTACCTGAATTCCAGTTCTTCAAAGTGTTTTATGGATATTTTTGATTTGCTTGATGATTACCATCAGGATGGTGGAAATGTACACGTTAAATGGTTTTATCAGGAAGATGATGATGAGATCAAAGAGGCAGGAGAAGAGCTGCTTGAAGATATGTCATTTAACTTTGAATATGTAGAGATATAAATTTGATTAAATTACAGCCTGTTTTAGAAACATTTTTAAAAAAGAATGAATGAGAAATCAATGAATGAACATTTAGATAAAATAGATCGGGATACTCAATTAAAGAAGTTTTATAAAAGCGAATTTGAATTGTATGAACAATCCAGACAGTTATTAAATGAAAATCCTGATGAACCAGCTCTTTTATCAGCTTATCAAAATTTATTAAAAGCATACTATAAAAATCTAAAAATGACTCTAAAGATTACCAATATTGGAGATTCTACCCAGAATAAATTACTCAAAGCTCAAGAAATTTTGAGAAATCAGGAAGAAAAACTAAGGGCAATTTTTGACAATGCGATGTCTGGCATTATTACAATTGATTTAATGGCTCATTTGATTTCTTTTAATAGTAACTGGCAGTTAATGATTGAAAATGATGAAGATATACATTTTAAGGCATTTTATGACTTTTTATATGAAGAGGACAGGCCTGTATTTTTTACTCATTTTAATTATCTGATTCATAAAGAAACAAGAAATTTCAGGCTTCAACTCAGATTAATCAAAAAAGACACCTGTTTCTGGGCAGATTGTTCTGCTTCAGTAATTCATGATAAAGATGGAAATCCTGAATCAATTATCATTATCATGGCAGATATTGATGAACAGATAAAAACGCAGGAAAAATTGGTAAAATCATATCAACAGATTAAAGATGCTCAGGAAGAAATTCTAAAACTTGAAAGACAGACAACAGCACTTGCAATGGCTGTTACTGCAAATCATGAAATCAATCAACCTTTAATGGTAATGCGTGCCAATTTGGATATGTTGGTAATGATGTTACCTGAGGAAGTACAAAACGAGAAAATTAAAAGATATATTCAACGGGTAGATGAATCTGTTGAACGAATAAAAGATATTCTTGACCAGTTTAAAAAGAGTCAGAAAATTGAGTTTGAAGATTATGGAGGAAACACTACAATGGTATCATTCAATTCAAATTCAGAATTTTCAGAAGGACTTGATGATATCTTTGACGATGCTTTTGATGACTTATGATGATTGAAGGCTTCATGTTTTTATACAATTTATGCTTACGATTTTTATTTTTTCTTTTCCTTCCTCTTTTGTTTATCATTTTTCGAAAAAACCAATTTTACCAAAGAATAAAAATTAAAGAATTGGATATTGATAATACTATTTGGATTCATGCTTCCTCTGTAGGTGAAGTAAATGCGGTAAAGCCACTCGTTAATAGATTGATAGAACAAAATCCAAGGATGAATTTTCTTATGACCTGTATGACAAAAACAGGTTTTGATACTGCAAAAAAGTTAAATAATAAACTTGTTATTTATCCTTTCCCTTTTGATTTGAAATCTATTATGAAAAGAGCATTCAAAATATTTAAACCAAAAATGATCATTTTAGTTGAAACTGAAATATGGCCAAATATGATATCTATAGCTCATAAAAAAAAGGTGCCTGTAGTTATTGTAAATGGCAGAATTTCTGATAAATCATTCCCTCGATACAGGCTAAGCAGATTATTCTGGAAGATTATATATAAAAAGATTTCTTTAGTTAATGCTCAATCAGAAATAGATGCTGAGAGATTCAGATATTTTGGTTGCCAAAATGTACAGAATGCAAATAATCTGAAGTTTTCAGTAAAATTACCAAAATATGATGGCGCAGAGTTAAGAAAAGCATGGCGATTTGCGTTTAATGATTTTGTTATTGCAGTTGGCAGTAGCAGACCAGGGGAAGAAAAACTGATAAGAGATGTGTGTGAGAACATAAAAAACACAATCCCAAGATTAAAAGTTATTATTGTACCTCGTCATATTTACAGGATTGATGAAGTTATATCTCTATTTAACAGAGAAGAATATTCCCTGTTTTCTGAAGGATACCAGGACAGAATGTACACCATAGTAGATGAAATGGGTATCCTGCCTCAAGTTTATGCTTTTTCTGATATTGCTGTAATCGGAGGGAGTTTTTTAAACTTTGGGGGGCACAATCCAATAGAAGCTGCTATTTATCAAAAGCCAGTCATTATTGGCCCATTTCATTATTCGTGTTTTGATATTGTAAAAAAATTTCAAAAAAATTCAGGAATTATGATCTCTAATTCACACAAACTAGCAGAAGATATCCTTTATCTTGCTGAAAATATTGAAAGAAGAATCTCTATTGGTAATAATGCCTATCAGGTAATTGAAGACAATAAAAATAGTTTGGATATTCATTTTCAAAATATTCAAGACTTAATTAATCTTCGGATGACAGGTTAAGGTTGTAAAGAAAATTACCTGCTGATCATGTCTTTTTTTAAGTATCTCTGATCTAAAAAAGTTTGATTATTAAACAAAATGAAATTTTAAGATATGGATTTGATTAATGATTACAGGAAAAGAAGCAAAGTATCAAAAAAAAATTAATCATGATAATCAGCTCGTACAATGTCTGTTATGTCCCAATGAGTGTGTTTTATCACCTAATCAAAGGGGAATCTGCAGAAAAAGAGTTAACAGAAATGGTGTTTTGATTACAGAAACCTATGGTAATATCTGTGCTTCTCATATCGACCCTATTGAGAAAAAACCGCTTTATCATTATTATCCAGGATCCCTCATTTATTCAGTTGGTGGAAATGCATGCAACTTAAAATGTAAATTTTGTCAGAATTATGAAATAAGTCAGTTTGATGTGTCTGTAATTGAAAATTCACCTGAACAATTGCTACAGAGTATACTAAAAACATCGTGTAAATCTTTAGCATTTACATATTCTGAGCCTATTATGATGATAGAATTTATTCAGGATTGCATCTCTTTACTTAAAGCAAACAATATAAAAATTATAATGGTATCTAATGGCTACATTAACCAGAATCCATTAATGGAAATCGTAAAAGATATCGATGCATGGAATGTAGATTTAAAAAGTATATCAGATGATTTTTATCATTCTTATTGCTCTGCCCGAATTGATACTGTTATGAAAAATATTGAGATCATCTCTCGTTATTGTCATCTGGAAATTTCTTTTCTGGTTATTCCTGGCTTGAATGACAGTATAGAAGAAACCAAAAAATTAAGTGACTTTATTGGTTCAATTAATCCAAATATTCCATTACATATAAATCGATATCATCCTGCTTATCTGATGAACATTCCCCAAACGCCTTTAGAAACGTTAATTAGACTATATCATACTGCAAAGAAAAATTTAAACTACGTATATCTTGGGAATACAGAACTGACTGAATTTAATCATACGTATTGCCATGTTTGTCAAAATATCCTAATCGAAAGAAAAATATC
>JAGOCT010000179.1 GCA_017998585.1 Candidatus Cloacimonadota bacterium
CATAACGCCAAAACAAAGAAAACGAGCTTTTTCATTCGTTTTCCCTCCCCTATATCATTATTTTTGATTAAGCTAATTCATATTGATAAAAAAGTCAAATTATTTTTTAAAATTTATTTATACAAGCTTTTCCCGTACTACGAGCATCCTGCTTGTAGCTTTTCCCGTACTACGAGCATCCTGCTTGTAGCTTTTCCCGTACTACGAGCATCTTGCTTGTAGCTTTTCCCGTACTACGAGCATCCTGCTTGTAGCTTTTCCCGTACTACGAGCATCTTGCTTGTAGCTTTTACCGTACTACGAGCATCTTGCTTGTAGATTTCTGCAAAAATGTTCGACAGTATTCTTTCCATTTATCAGGGAAACCCTTCACACTTCGCAACATAATAATCATGCTGTACAGCAAGCGACCTGTTTTCTACTAAATCATAAGCTGAGATTTCTATACTACCAGCCAGTAGTATGTTATTGAATTGATACGCAAACTTAACCACTTTTAAAATCCCCTGCATTACCAGTTTGTAAATGCTCATAGATGCAATCAGATGCCTCAATTGTTCTGTCATCAAGGGTTGACTCATCTGACTCAGCTGATATTTACGAATCAGACTGTGACAAATCATCAGAAAGACAGAATAAGCATTATTGCCACGCTTTCTGAGAGAAGGATACCGTTTTTTGTATTGTAATGCATACGCCTGCAATTCTCGTTTACTTCTAAGACTTAATTCCTGCCAGAGTCCGTGTACCACTTGATTAATTTCTCTGATATAAAGATTCTGAGATTGTATCTCATGATGCGTTTTCTTTCGGCAGATACAGATCTGCCCCTGATTATACCAGGCAAGGTTCATTTCTCCTGCTCTTTTTGGGTAATCGTGCTGTCTTTTGTGATTGAAATACACTCTCATAAGTTTACTCTCCTCTTATTATAATACATAATTTTCATATAAAAACAAATTCTTTTTCAGATTATTCTCATAGCTCCCCTGTTAAAAACATGCGACTCACTTCATCTTCACTTCCTGATTTTTGTTTATGTAAAATAGAAAGTGAAGCGGGATGAAGCAGGGAACAAAGAAGGAGGGAATATATTTTTACCACTGATAGTGCGAATGATACAGAAACAAAAATTCATCAGTGTAATTCTGGTAATTGCCCAAAATGGCTAAATTTCAATAACGCCGTGTATTAGAGTTTGTAAAAAAAATAAGAGTTCCGGCGGAACGAAAGAATCCTAGTCTGAGGTTAAACACCAGGTAAATATAAAGTTACACATCAAGCGCCGTAGGTGCACATAATCAAATCTGCATTATTCACAAACGCTGACCCATAGTTCAGAAAGAACAGCATAAAGTGAATGTCAAAACGGTCTGTAGGAATGTGCGAAACGGAGCTTGCGTAGTGCCGTACATCCGAAAAACAAAAGGATAACTCCCTTGCCCTGTGTATCATACAGGTATTCTAAGCGGATTTACGGCGCTTCACTTCGCAAATCCCTACAGTTGCTTTAAATTTATCATTTATTGCCATTTTTTAAAATAATTACCAGTACTTAAGTAGCTACTTGACTTTTAGTATGAACATGACATTTATGATGCCTTTATCAATCAGGACTTATTCGTTTCCCCTTTTGCAAGTGACCTTAATGATGGCCTCAGCCCGGCAAGCCCCTTTCAGACTATTGTCTGGGCTTGGGATTTTGATTTAGACGGCAATATTGACAGCTATGAACAAAACCAGCTTAATCAGTGTCAACAAATCCTATTCCTATTTTAAATGAGACATATCGAAACCTGGGATATAATAATGCTTTTCCAGATAATCCATCAGATTTGAAATCAACCAAACCATCAACAGATACACGACACCAATGATGATAAAAATATGCACATAGAAAAAGGTATCAGAAGCGAAGTACTTTGCCTGAGCAAACAGTTCGGGAACCTGTATAATATAAGCAACAGAGGTATATTTAACCAAATAGATGATTTCATTGGACAAAGAAGGTAAAGCAAAACGGAACGCCTGTGGAATCAACACAAAAAAGACTGTTTGCCATTTCGTCATACCCAGACTTAAAGAGGCTTCATACTGTTCTTTGGAAATCGCTAAAAACCCACCCTTCAGGTATTCAGCCTGATATGCAGAAGAATTGAGTACAAAACCAATAATAGCAGCAGTGATAGGCGTTACCCTGATCCCAATTGCCGGAAAACCAAAATAGATAAAGAAAAGCTGAACCAGCAGTGGAGTCCCTCTGATCAATGAAACAAAACTGCCAGCCAAAGCTTTTGAAAACTTACTGCCATACAATATCGCCAGAACTAAGGGGACTGAAGCTAAAAATCCTACCACACCCGATAAAACTGTCAGTAAAAGTGTTAAATACAAACCATGTCCAAAACTGGGCATATATTCCACTAATTTGGCAAAAAAGACCATGAGATTATCAAACATTTTATCCTCCAGACCTGATCTTACTGACTATGTTCACCATACAGTTCTGAAATCTTACTCAGAAAAGCTTTTGTTCTTTCATTTTTTGGATGATAATATATTTCATCAGGAGGAGCCTGTTCCAAAATATGTCCTTTTTCCATAAAGATAATTTCTGTAGCAACTGAACGGGCAAAACCCATCTCATGAGTCACCATAATCATGGTCATACCGTCATTAGCCAGTTGCTTCATCACAGCCAGTACTTCGCCAATTAATTCAGGATCAAGGGCAGAAGTCGGCTCATCGAACAGCATAATTAAAGGGTCCATTGCTAATGCTCGGGCAATACCCACACGTTGTTTCTGGCCACCTGAAAGTTGAGCCGGATATTTTTCTTTATGTTCCATCAGACCTACACGTGTCAATTCATACTCAGCCTTTTTGACGGCATCTGAACGATTCATTTTCTTTACTTTTACCAAACCTAAAGCCACATTTTCTAAAGCAGACAGATGATTAAAAAGTGCAAAATGCTGAAAGACCATTCCAATTTTCTGACGTGCCAGAAAGATATTGGCTTTTGCATGAGTTAATTCCACTCCTTCTAAAAATACTTTTCCTTCATCAGGCGAATTCAGCATATTGATACAACGTAACAAAGTAGATTTTCCAGTACCAGATGGACCAATTAACACTTTTACATCTGCTTTTTTCATATTTAAAGAAATACCGTCTAATATCGTATTGTGTCCAAAGCGTTTTACAACATTCTCTATTTGTAACAAATACTCACTGTTCATTTTTACCTCCACTCTTTTCAACTCATTAAAAATCCAGAGAATAGCCTGGCACACTGTAACGGTTTGCTACTTTTTTAAATAACCAGAAGAAAAACTGGAATAACACAAAATAAATGATTGAACAGGCAAAATAGATCTCAAAAGGACGATAAGAAGTAGAAATAATATCCCTTCCATTCTTCAAAATTTCAGCAATACCAACGGCATAAGCCAGAGGAGAATCTTTTAATACGATGGTAAACTCATTGGTAAATCCGGGCAGAGACAATCTGACCGCCTGAGGAATAATCACATAATAAAGCGTCTTAAATTTAGACATACCCAGAGACAATCCAGCTTCCATCTGCTCCTGACCAATTGACAAAAAAGCCCCACGGTAAATCTGTGCCTGATAAGCAGATGAACCTAAGCCTAAAGCCAGGACGACCGATAAGAAAGCGCCAATATGAATACCAATTGAAGGTAGGCCAAAGTAGATTAAAAATAAAAGCACCAGAATAGGTAAGCCTTTCATCACCCACTCATAAACTTTTACGATTTTCTTGACCGGCGGACTGCCATATATCTTTAAAAAGGCAACCAGTAAGCCAACGACCATACCTAATATAATGGAAAGAATAGTTACCTCAAGTGCGACCAAAATCCCTTTCATTAAAAAAGGCATACTCTTCATGATAAACAGAAAAGTTTCACTAAAGCCCGACAGAAAAGCAGCCATAAGCTCTCCTTTCAGAAAAATTCCTTTGTCTGACACATATAAAATCTGGCAGACAAAGGATATTGATTGCTTATTGAAGCAGATATTTATTAATGATTTCGTTCCATTGTTCGCCAGCCATGATTTCCTTCAGTGCATTATTGATCGCATCTTTATGAACAGAATTTTTTGGCAGAGCAATACCAAAGTTTTCATTGGTAATAATTGTATAAACACTTTTTACGTCTTTGACTCTTTCATAGCCTTTAGCAGCAGGATCGTCCATAATCACCATATCAATATTACCATTGAGAAGATCCGTAACCGCTTCAATGTTGGTCGCATATTTTTTTACATTAGCTTCTGGCATTTTTCCTGCTTTAACTAAATTATCAGATAAATATATCTGACCAGTGGTACCATTTTGTGCCCCGATTTTATATTTTGCGAGATCATCTTCTTTTTCAATCTTTAAATCGCTAAACTTTTTACCAAAAGTGTTTGATTGGATTGATAGTAAGAATCTGAAAAATCAATTTGTTCCAGTCTTTCAGGTGTAATAGTGATGGCAGAAATCGCCATATCAATTTTCCCTGCAGTCAGTGATGGTATTAATGAATCAAATTCCATATCCTGAATCTGTAATTCCAAACCCAGTTTTTCAGCAATTAAACGGGCAATTTCAATATCGATTCCTTTAAACTCTGCTCCTTCTTTGTATTCAAATGGAGGATACTCAGCAGAAACACCTACGACTAACTTTTTTCCCTTTGAAGAACAACTCATCAGAAGAATCATACTGCTCAAG
>JAGOCT010000180.1 GCA_017998585.1 Candidatus Cloacimonadota bacterium
CTCCTGATGAGCACCAAATAACAGTTTGGGCATTTCAAACTTCTCTTCAAGCTGACAAGTGTCTTTTTTAGGGAATCTGAGTATAAAGCCTTCTCCATACTTACTTAGTTCAAAACTGTCAAGTAAACCTGTATGAGGAACCAAGGGGCGTGGATAATAGTCATAGTAGTTATCACATCGGAAAATATCAATATTTCTCCCATAACCATAGCTGATATTTTTTAAAATATCAAAACGCTTAAAATAAGTAAAATATTTCTCTGCTTCATCAATGGAAACGGTAAGACTTTCAATTGGTATTCTGCCTTCGCAAATTCTCATCATTTGATCACCAATGGCTTTCAAATCTGCGTCATCAATTTTATCAGGGCTGTTGACCAGTTCACAGTAAACCCCATCTCCAATGGAATGTTCTACGTTTACAATAATCTTTGTATCCAGCAAATGATAAAAAGCCATGTGCATCAGAAATATAACAGAATCCTGATAAATCCTGTACCCAACAGGCGTGTTAAAAGGGACAATTTCTATTTTTGTATTATGTTCTATGCGACTGGTTCCGTTTACAAACAGATTGTTAATCTTGTAAGCGACTATTTTACAAAACGGAAAGCTCAGATCTTTCATAATTTCATTAATAGTAGTTGGATTTGAAAAAGTAAGCGTTTTTAAATGTTTGTTTTGATGCGTAATTTCAATCTGAATCATAAGAACTCCTTTATTTAGTTATTTTTACATACTGGTTGTAAGACAAGCAACCTGCTTGTTAACGTTTTATTACGCAAGCTGGTAGCTTACGTTACAACTCTTCGCAAGCTGGTAGCTTACGTTACAACTCTTCGCAAGCTGGTAGCTTACGTTACAACTTTTCGCAAGCTGGTAGCTTACGTTACAACTTTTCGCAAGCTGGTAGCTTACGTTACTTATTTTGGTGTCTGTATTGAATGAGAATATAATCTGCAATACTGGTATCATCATTTGGATTGATACTCAGCGCTTTACCTTTTTCTTTGATCAAAGGACTGATGACAACTGCCTTGTACTTTTTATCAAGCCGTTCAACAGTTCCAAGCCGATACTGGCTGTGAAAATCGCCATTATAATGAATAATCTTAAATCCTGGATTTTTTTCTAAGTAAACACTGATGGATTCAGCCATCGTATCATCCTTAACACATTGAGCAGAAAACAGTTTATACAACATACTTTCACTTATCATCGGATGACTACCGGTCATAGACATACCTGAATTCATTAGTTGATAAAATTTATTTTTATAGAGTCCATCTTCAATATGAATCTTTTTCGCTACCCACTTCTTTTCTTCAACGGAGAGGCTATCTAATATGGCAATACCTTTTTTATTGACCATAGAAGCGATATATCGGGGGACATTGGCAGCGATAAGGGGGATTTTGTTTAACTTGCTATATTCAACGATTGCTTTATAATCGGTCATATAATTCGGCCATGCTCTGCTTCTCTGTAAGAATTCAGCTTCCTCAATTTTGTTTTGAAAATACTCATCAACGATATTCTGAGTATCCCGCTCAAACATTTCCATTGATACAGCTAATTTTTTGTTTTTTTGATGAAATGCCTTTAACAGTTCAAATTCCACATGATGCATCAGGGCATCATCGTGTAGCTCTCCAAAAAAAAGAACATCAGCTTTCTGAGCCTCTTTTACTAATTGATTGAGTTTTATGTATTTTTTGGTTTTGGTATGATAAATACGATAATCTGATTCTGTAAAACATAATAAAAGACTTGATATACCGAGCAATAGGATGAAACTGATTAAATGCTTCATTTTTTTCTCCGTCTGCTTTTTTTAGGTTTTCCGTACTTTTTCTTTTTATCCGGATTTCCCGATGCGGTGGACTGATGAGATTGAATATTGAAATAAATATCTTCTGAAACGATGTTTACCTGAACTTTGACTTTATCAGCGAGTTTGAATACTTTACCTTTTCTACGCCCTTTCAATACTTTAATCCGATCATATAATTCATAATAATCATCAGTCAGACTCATGTATTTAACAACCCCTCTGACCGGTAAATCATTCAATTCTATGATCATGGCTGAATTGGTAAATGAGATAATGACACCATCAAAACTCTGACCTACTTTCTTTTTCATAAAAGATAAAACAATCTTTTGTTCCATTGCTCTTTCAGATTCGTCAGCGATTGCCTCTTTCATGGTAGCGATACCTGCATAGTTAAAGACAGATGAGGGGGTCAGATCTCTGTTTGTTATTTCACCAACTGATTTGTTAAAGATAAATTTCTTGAGCTGGGCATGAACCACCAGATCACATAAACGGCGGATAGGCGATGTAAAATGCGTGTATGTCTCAATTCCTAGTCCAAAATGGGCAATATGAGCTGTGGAATATTTTGCTTTTTTCATACTGCGTAAAATCATTCGGTCAAAAACTCTGTGGTGCTCTTCTGTTGGCAGGCATTCTAGTACATTTTGCCAGGTTTTATTGATATTGTGTTCTATCTTAAACTCAATCTTGTGAAATTTTAAAATATCTCTGATTTTCATCAGATCGTCTTCTTCCGGTTCTTCATGGATACGGTAAATCGTCGTACCGGCGTATTTGGTCAGTACTTTTGCCACATATTCATTGGCGATCAGCATAAAGTTTTCAATCAGTGTGTGAGAATCAGTTTCTCTGCTTCTCTTTAAATCTATCAGATAGCCTTCATCGTCAAAGACATATTCCACTTCCGGCAAGTCGAAACGCAGATAGCCCAGTTTGACTCTCTTCTTAGATAGTAATGCAGACAGTTTTCGCATGGCATTAAGTAAACTGACCATATTCTCATCAAAGGTATGCGCTTCGCCTTCAAAAAGTTGATCGACTTCCTCATAGGTTAATCTGGCATTTGAGTTGATAACACTTTCTTTGACATCCTGAAATGTAATCTGCCCGTTATTGTCAAAATCAGTGATAACGGTAACGGTTAATTTCTCTTCTTCCGGTCTGAGGGAACATATCTTGTTGGATAAAATCTCAGGTAACATAGGGATGACTTTTTTGGGGAAATAATAACTGTTTCCTCTATTGAGAGCTTCTTTATATATTTCACTGTTAAATTTGATGTAATGAGCGACATCTGCAATATGGACATAGAGTCTGATTTTTCCGTCTGAAAGCTCTTCCAGAGAAATTGCATCGTCAAAGTCTTTGGCAGATACAGGGTCAATGGTAATCGTAAACAGATTCCGGTAATCTTCACGGTCACCGAGATCTGCTTCTTCTATTTTGTCGTTGATTGCGATTGCTTCTTTGATAACTTCTTCAGGGAATTCAAGTGGTAGGTCAAAGTCTCTGATAACAGCCATCAGCTCGACTTCAGGTAAACCGCTTTGACCTAATACTTCAACAATTTTTCCTGAAGGCAACTGATTCATCAGTTTATTCCCCCAGTTTTCAATCTCAATAATAACTTTTTTACCTTCGTAATTACTGTTTTCTCCGATGATTTGGAAAGGCGTATGAATCTTAAAACTATCACAGAAAAACATATTTTTCTTTGCCATGGAATTGACAGTGCCTACAAACCGAGCCTTCTTTCGTTCTATTACTTTACGAACGATTCCATAACGCTTATTGCCCCGCTTTTTGATCACTTCCACTTCAACTGTATCCTGATGGTAAGCATTGAGCGTATCTTCGCTGGAAATCATAATATCATCGTCATTATCCATGAGAATATAAGCAAAAGAGAAATTCTTTGCCAAAGGTGTTGCATCAAATATACCGGTAACAATTTCATTTGGTGTTTGTCCGGCTTTCAGGGGCGTCTTTTTATCATAGCCAAAAGGGATTTCTTTAGCTTCTGTTTCTTTTTCAATTTCAGGGGCTTTATTCTTCATCGCATATTCAGGGTTGACGTTATATTTCTTAGCCGTTTTAAAAACAATCAGACTTTGAACCAGCTCATTCAGTACAGACTGAACATCCGGTATATCTGCTTTTTTTAAACCAATAGCAGATGAACATTGATTGGCAGTATAAGCATTCTGATTATTTCTGACCAAAAATTTTATGAGGCTTTCTCTGATGATTTCTTTTTCCATATTTTATCCTTCCCTGTATAACGACCATCCTGGTCGTTTATGTAACGCAAGCTACCAGCTTGTGAAAATATCTCAATTAAATGATACTTATAACGACCATCTTGATCGTTATATGTAACGCAAGCTACCAGCTTGTGAAAAAAACTATATAAATTGAAAACTCGTTTTACCGCCACTTTAACGACCTGGAAAGTCTCTCTACAATCCAAAACAACAGTTTGTATCTGATTCATTACAGTCTGATTAGCTTTTCAGAAAGTAAAGCAATGATAGCATCTTTTTCCTTTCTGTCTTTAGAAAAACGAATGGACTGTCCACGAAAAGCATCCAGTCTGGATACTTGTTTAAAAGTGCTAATCATGATACCGTTTTTATCATTGTAAAAACTGCCATAATCTGTATATTGCTTTTCAATCTTCACAAAGGGATAACGTACGATAAAATGATCTTCATAAAACTCATATTTCGTAGAAACAAAATAAGGAATAACGCCTATAAAAAGTATTATGACACCTGATATATAATAAAGTGGCTGATCCCATTTCACAATCGTGATATTCCAGAGAATAACAGCGACAAAAATGAGGAATGTAACCAGAAATATAGATTTTTTAGGGTAATCCATCAACGGAAAAGAACTCC
>JAGOCT010000181.1 GCA_017998585.1 Candidatus Cloacimonadota bacterium
AATGATAATTTCCATTTGAAAGTCTTCCAGTGCGGAATACATATATTCTTCCACCACATGATTGAGGCGATGGATTTCATCAATGAAAAGCACTTCATTTCTCTGCATACTGGTTAGAATACCAGCCAGATCTGAAGGTTTTTCCAATACAGGACCAGAACTCAGTTTGAGTGAAATATCCAGTTCATTGGCAATGATATTGGCTAATGTTGTTTTCCCCAGACCCGGAGGACCAAACAATAGTACATGATCAAGTGGTTCTCCGCGGAGTTTTGCTGCCTGAATGGCAATATCAAGAATTTCTTTCAGATTATCCTGACCCACAAAGTCATTGAGCTTTTTAGGTCTGAGCGCTCGGTCAAACTCTTTTTCATCATTCATGACTGATGCATCGGCTATCCGTTCTAACATCTGATCCCCTGCTATCTTTCTATTTTCACTGTACTACAAGCATCTTGCTTGTAGTATATCACAAGCTGGTAGCTTGTGTTACAATCTTTACCCTCGTACTACAAGCATCTTGCTTGTAGTTTATCACAAGCTGGTAGCTTATGTTACATTGTTTTTACAAAATAGATATTTGTCAAATGATAAAATGAATGCAATTAAGACAACAGAATATCTTTTTTAATCAAATCAGGCTTTTTGATTATTTTAAGAGAAGCATCTTACGAATATGTTGTTCATGTTCTGACTCGATAAGATAAAAATAAATACCTGATGAAACCATTTCTCCTTTGTTATCTCTTCCATCCCAGATAACAGAATGTGTACCAGTAGTCTGGATTTCAGATAGCAGTGTCTTTATTTTCTGCCCTTTAACATTGTAGATTTTAAGTTCAATCTTACTCTCTATATTTAGCTCATAGCTTATGGTGGTTTCCGGATTAAAAGGATTGGGTCTGTTTTGATTCAAAATGATAGTCGGTTTATTGTTTGTCAGGTCTGAAACAGAATTGGGCTCAAAAGTAACTTTTTGAAGAAGGAGACGGTTAAAATATTCATATTCATTTAAACAAATCCTATTATCCCAACAGACATAAGCATATTCAGGGTCATTTTGTGCGGCAGCAACAATTCTGACTCCATAATTCGGATTTTGAAAAACAGTCCAGTCTGAACCGATGGTTTGTGCATTTTCATTCAATATCCTTAACATAATATTGCTGTTTTGGGGATAAGTAACAAATGAATAATCATAGGAAAATCCCGTATCATAACGATTTTGCCATAACAATTCGTCTGTCATTAAAACCGGCTCCGGATAAAATGGAATTAATGAATTACCTGAGATTCCATATGCGATGACCTTTACATATCGGTCATATTCTGTATTTCTCTCAATAATGATATTTAACTGGTTATCCCAGTATGCTTTATTTACAATCATTTCATTGTCGGTAAAAAGCAGGCTGGCCTGAGCTAATTGAATATCTCCATTAAAGTTAACAATTTGGTAATAACACCTCGCATTGTCATTTATATCTGAAGATGTACTGCCAAGAATGACAAAACCTTCCGGGTATTCGGTAATACAGAGTTTTGATATTGAATAGACAGGATAGTTAAACACCATTTTACCTCCGGTTGTCCAGCCATTATCCGGTTGTCCTTCATCATTTAGCTTCAAGATTCTGATTTCAGGGTTTCCCAGCCCCCAGGTGTAATCACTTTCACTCCAAGCAATCATGTTATGATTCATGCAGGTACTCAATATTCCTACTGTACGGATTCCTGTATAAAAATGATTGAGTATCAGTCTGCCGTTCGGTTCCCACATTATCTGGTCATCAACTATTTTTTGACCAAAAATACCTGCATTGGTATCAGGCATATTTCCAAAATTGTAATAAAAATAACAGGTGTTTCCATCTATATACAAGGTATGATTATATACCGTTTCACAAGAATAATGGGGCATCTCAATATGATATAGTGTCAATCCTTCAGGTCCGAATAGTTTATTGCCTGCATTATCAATCTTTTGAACTTTCCCCCATAATAAGGAGTCCTGTACTTCATGATACCAAACCACCAAACATCCGTTTGAATCGGTTCTGACTTCAGAAAGTTCCTGATCTCTGTGATTGTCTGTTAATAGCCGGCCACTCTCTTGAAGAACACATAAACCATTACTGTCAATAATCTGATACCTGTAAAGCCGATCATACCCTGTAAATTGTTCTCTCCAGATCACATATACTGAAGATTCTGAAGAATATATTTTTATGTCTGTTATATCCACATTACCTGCTTTATGCAGAAAGGCAGGTCCGTTTGTAAACAAAAACTGATTGGTTGGATTCAATACCTGGCAGTAAATAGCTCGGTCAGACTTATCGTTCCAGTAGTAAAAAAGATGATTATTCATCAAAAAACAATCAAAATGAGTGATATAGTGATTAACAAATGTAATGACTCGGCTGATTTCAGGATAGATTGCCTGACCTTCTGATGAAAGTTTGACTATTTTTCCTGTATTCTTCAGGTGACTGGTTAACCCTGCTGATATATAACTGATATAGATATCAGCATTATCATTAATCTGGATAAAAGGCTCTGAATAAGAGCTGTCTTGTATCACATAAGGGGCATCCCATAATGTGTTGGCATTAAAATCCAGTTTAAAAACAAGAATACTATTCAACTTTACAGCAGCCATAATCCAGTAATTATCTTTTTTGACTGCATTTAGTTCGGGTATATACTCTGTACCCTGGTACAAAACCAATCCTTCTTCTCCAAGTAATTTTTCTCCGGCAGAATTAATCTTTTGAATGCGTATATTAGTTACGTGTGAAACGATATAAAACAGAAACTCGTCACCTGATTTGATATATCCAATGTCATTAAAATAATAGTTATCTGTAGAAGAGAAAGGGCTGATACCGTCCCAAATGACTTCTCCGGTTTCTGTATAGGCACTAATATAGGGTCTGTTGCTGGTTTGGTAAACTATCATAAACCCAAAATCAGGGATAAGAATCATTTCTGGTATATAAGTGATGTAATCAGGACTGTTTAAAGGGAGATTGACAGTATGAGTATAAATGCCATTACTGTTATAATGCAAGTATTCTTCCCCAGACCATAAATTCACACAAAAGTAAAAACCACCCTGGTTATCAGAAATCGTTCTGGAGGTTTGATATTCTGATATTCCGTCAGTTAACTGAATACCTGCATCAGCCCATAATCTTTGCCCGTTAGAACTGATTTTTTGTCCTCTGTATTCTGTTTGAAATGCTGAATCGAGATTGAGAGGTTTTTCGAGCCAGGTAATGATCACTGAATTATTATCAGACAGGATTAGAGAAAAGGCAATATGATTCTTTACCTGAGTATTTATTAAAACGCCATTATCTCCCCATAACTTTTCACCGGTTTCATTATACTTCTGAGCATACAATTTGATATAACCGTCCAATGCGTTTTGCATGACCATAACAACACCATCTTCTGTTTGAACGCCGGTTGAAGGTACACTGTTCGGATTTTCACGGGTGACAACAGCCGGGTTAGGCCACTGGTTGGCAGCATTAACCTGAATTATAATGACAAGTAACAAAATTACCATAAAAGCTCTTCTCATAAAATGTCTCCTTACTTTTTAGTGCTTACAATAAATTTTTATTTTAATAAATTGTCAATGTAATTTTAATGATTTTAATTTACAGAAACTATGTGGTTTTTACTTTTCCCACCCCGCTGGGGTGGGGATGGGGGGTGAAACCGTTTCCACACGGTTGAAACCATGTGTTACCGACATATTACCCCTCCGGGGTATTCCGTAACGCAAGCTACCAGTTTGTGAAGATGATACTTTACAACATCTTACCCCTCCGGGGTATAGGTTATTGGCATATTGACCTGCTCAGGAGGAACAACATATAATAACCTGTTATATTGATCATGGGTGAAATAGCATGTTCCGGAGGAACAACATGTTGGTAGGCCAGGGTTTCAACCCTGGTAAAAGATGTCCCCCAATCAAACCGCTCCTGAGGAGCGGGATAATGTCCATCTCCTCCGGATAAATTTCTCATTTATTTCTGCCAACTTTTTGATAAATCAGTATAAAGTATCAGCCTTTCAGATAATTCTTGAGTTTTTGAATACTATCAGAAAAATCACATCCCCTGGTATAAGAAACAACTAATTGAGAGTACCCCATCAGTTTTAGTCTGAGACGGCTGTTACTGTCTTTTAGCTGAACGGATGGTAAACCATGGACAGAACCATCAACAAAGACACATAATCCTTTACTGCCCTTTATCTCATAAAAGAAATCAGGTCTGGCGATCGGCACATCTTCATCAAACAGGGTTTTCTGGGCACTGTCCGGCAGTCTGATACAGGCTTCAAAAAGCGCTGTCAGAAAGGCTTTTTCAGATTCATGTTCACATTGAACCAGCAGTTCCTGAAAAAGCATTGTTTGATCTTCGACTTTATCAATATGCATTTGAATCTGATCTCTGCTCTCAATCACACTTTTTAAGAAAGGCAGAATAACATGTCTGTCCAGTTTGCCATGATTAAACTGATTATAGTAAGAAAGCAGGCAATCATAACAGGCGATTTCACATCCGTCTGATTCATACCCGTGCAGTAGTCCATAAGCACTTTGAACGATATTTATCAGAGCTGTTTGATTTTCTGTAAACTGTTCCAATACACCGGCACCGCCTGGAACCGTTTCATAGAGTATTAATTCTGAAGATGAACCGTCTTTACCTTTTC
>JAGOCT010000182.1 GCA_017998585.1 Candidatus Cloacimonadota bacterium
TTCAGAAACGTTTGAAATTGAAAATGCAAAAGAAAAGCTGAGTTACAAGCGTAATTTTGAAGGATTGATCAGAAAGCTGGAAAAAGCGATTCGTACTAAGGCAGATGATGAAGGAGATGAAGAAGAAAAGAATGCCTATTCCCGATTTTTTGTCTATCGTACTTGTTCTGGCTGTAATGGTACCCGGTTGAATGAAAAAGCACTCAAATCCACTATTCATGGCAAGAACATTGCAGAACTATGCCAAATGGAACTCAATGAACTTTTAGATTTTATAAGCAGATTAACTGATCAGATTTCTGAAACGGTTTTAAGAAAAGTAAAATTTCTGCTGGAACAGCTGATAGAGATTGGCGTCTCGTATCTGACTCTGGATAGGGCAGTTTCTACATTATCGGGTGGAGAATCGCAAAGGGTAAAAATGGCGAAGCAATTGGATTGTAATCTGGTTGATCTTCTCTATATCCTTGATGAACCTTCTATCGGATTACATGCACGTGATACTCAAAAGCTGATGGAGATGTTAAAGAAGATAAAGGATAAGGGAAACTCTGTCTTGATTGTAGAGCATGATCCTGATATTATTTTGTCCTCAGAATGGATAATTGATGTTGGTCCGGAAGCAGGTTCAAAAGGGGGTTGTATTGTTTACAACGGAGAGCCGGATGGATTAAGACAAGCAAACAGCATCACAGCGAAATATTTGTTTCAAAATGAGAAACCGGTTTATAAACGAAAATCATTCAATCAATTCTATCCTGTTCGTAATGCAAATGTGAATAATCTGAAGAATCTCGACGTAAATATTCCAAAGGGAGTGCTTACCTGCATCACCGGTGTGGCAGGCAGTGGAAAGAGTTCATTGATTCATGAATGTTTCCTGGCAGAATATCCTGAGTCAATTGTTGTTGATCAAAATCCAGTAGGAAAATCTTCCAGAGCAACTCTGGCAACTTATATAGGTGTATTTGATTTGATACGTAAAGAATATGCACTGCATAATCAATGTGATGCGTCATTGTTTAGCTTTAATTCTAAAGGTGCTTGTCCAAAATGTAATGGGTCTGGATCATTGAGTTATGAATTACATTTTCTTGATACAGTCAAGACTGTTTGTGATGAGTGTGAGGGTAAACGTTATCACTCAGATGTACTGGCATATACATATAAGGGCTTGAATATAGCCGATTTACTCAATACCAGTGTGGCTGAAGCGAAACCGCTGTTTCATCAACCAAAAATCAGAAAGCTCTTACAGGTACTACAAGATACAGGTCTCTCGTATTTAAAACTTGGTCAGACCCTTAGTACATTGTCCGGTGGTGAACTACAACGCTTAAAGCTTGCTTCTGAATTACATAAAGAAGGAAATATCTATGTAATGGATGAACCGACTACCGGCTTGCATCTGTCTGATATTCATCAGTTTTACCAGATTATCAAATCATTAACTGATAAAGATAATACCGTCATTATTATTGAACATAATCTGGAAATTATCCGGTATGCAGACTGGATTATTGACATGGGACCAGAAGGAGGTAAAAATGGAGGTCAGATTCTGTTTAAAGGCAGACCTGAAGACCTGATTAAAGAAGAAAAGTCGCATACTGCTGTTTATTTGAAAGAGTATTTGTAGTTAACTTGTTAGACACTGGTTAAACAGATTGATACTGATTTTTGTTATAGTATGAGCATTTAGCTAATAGAAAAATTTACCAAAACGGTCAGTAGGGATCTGCAAAACTGAGCTTGCATTCCCCTTCTGTGGAGAGCCTGTGCAAAAACCTAAATTCCGTAGGAATTGCCGAGTGGTAGTCAGATGCGGAAGCGTCTGGTATAGAGTGTGTTACAAAACAAGCGCCATAGGTGCGACCGAATAAAACCTGCCTTTTTGCACAGACTCTGGAGGGGTGGCACGAAGCGACGGGGTGGTATAATCCGTACATCCGAAACATCCCGTTTGTAAAAGATGATATGTAGAACGACCATCCAGGTCGTTTACGTGAGGGTAAATCCGGCGTTGTCGTCAACGGGCAGGATGCCCGTTTTACAAACTTGCTGAACGTTTGTGGATTTACGGAGCTTCGCTTCGTATGTGCCTACAAACCAATGATACCTTTTTCCTGATTAATATATATTTTAAAAGTCCTTTTCAGAATAGACAGTGAAATTCAAAACCCTTATTTCTCTGTCAATTCCTGCTTGACAATAATCTAAGTGTTTGCAACAATGACATAAGGAGAGATTATGGATAAAATAAAGAGAATACCTTATGGTAAATCAGACTTTGAAACTGTAAACAAACAGAATGACTATTATGTTGATAAAACCATGTTTATACCCCTTATCGAAGCGACTCCCTTTATCTTTCTCATCAGACCCCGCCGATTTGGAAAATCTCTTTTTTTAAGCACCTTGCAATCATATTATGATATCAAAAAGAAAGAGCGTTTTGAAGAGTTTTACAAAGGTACCTGGATATTGCAAAACCCAACTGAGGAAAGATCCAAATATTTGGTTATGTATTTTAACTTTTCAGCAATACTGAAAGATAAAGATAAAGTACAAGATGATTTTAACAACTACTGTTTGATTGTATTGGATAAATTTATTTTCAAATACAGAGATTATCTTCCACAAAGACTTCACGATAAAATTGCATTAGTGAATACTGCTCATGAAAAATTACATGTCATAGCCACTGAACTATCAGAAGCGGATTATAAAATTTATCTTTTAATTGATGAATACGATAATTTTACCAACACCCTTCTCACTGATTTTGGTGAAGGAGAATATAAAAGAATCACCAGACAGGCAGGTTATTTCAAGCAGTTTTTTACCAATCTGAAACTACTGACTTCAGGCTCAGGCTCCGGGCTTGCCAGACTATTTATTACCGGAGTCTCTCCGGTTACCATGGACGATGTCACCAGCGGATTTAATCTGGGGGACAATATTTCCATATCTCCTGCATTTAATACCATCTTGGGTTTTACTGAAGCAGATGTGAATGCTATTCTGGATTATTACGCCTCAGTTGGTGTTCTTCAGGTTGACAAAGAAGAAGCTTTACAAACTATGAGAAAATGGTATAACAATTACCAGTTTTCTGAAGCGTGTGAAAGCCCTGTTTACAATACAGATGCGATCCTCTACTTTGTTAAAGAAGCGATCAGAGATAAGAAAATACCCTCACAGCTTATTGATGACAACCTCCGGATGGATTATGGAAAGCTACAATATCTCATCATCCAGGATAAAGCTTTGAATGGCAATTTCAAACGCCTGACAGAAATTATCAACAACGGTGGAATCCCCTCTGAGATTAAGAAAAGCTTTCCTTTTGACCAGATAACCCAGCAGGACAACTTTATCTCTCTCTTGTATTTTTTTGGTTTGCTCAGTTTTTCAGGCAACTATGTTGAAGGCTTGCCATTTCTGCATATCCCCAATGAAACCATCAAGCAAATGGTGTTTGAATATATCAGGCGTTCTTTTGAAAATGCCTATGGTTTCTCGGTTCAGATGTATGAGTTATTGCTTTTAGTCAGAAAAATGGCATATCGCGGTGAGTTTAAAGAGGCTTTTGAGTTTATTGAAAATGAGATCAAAAAGCAAAGTTCACTCAGGGATTTTATCGATGGAGAGACCTTTGTAAAAGCCTTTTATCTGTCTTTCTTAAACATCTATGACTTCTACATCTCAGCCTCTGAAGAAGAAATGAATAAGGGTTATGCTGACCTCATCATGAAGCCTTTTTACATCAAGTATAAAGATATTAAGTTCGCTTATCTGATTGAATTAAAATACATTAAACGAAGCGTCAAAGAAAAAGAATTCGATGATCTCTTACAACAAAAGATACAGGAAGCCTCTAATCAACTGAAGCAATATTCGGAAGATGAATATGAACGCCAGATGCTGGGCTTACCACCTTATGGGATGGTCACACTGAAAAAAGTCATTATCGTCTTTCATGGCTGGGAGCTGGCTTACTGTGAAGAGTTTGACCACCGATAAAGCCGAAGCTACCGAAGAATAATATAAATTATCCAATAACTGCCCCCTCTTTATATATTACCCGGACAAAAAAACGGTTTCTTGTCTTTTTGGCAGTTTTTTTTCACTGTCATTTAAAAAAAGTGTTAAAAACAATGAGTTTTTCATAAAGTTGGCAGAAATGAATGAGAAATCTGAGATAGATCATACCAATCCTTTGGAACAGAATATCGATTTACATTCTCTGTCTTGTTTTTGAAAAATTTAGATAAATCATAAGAGCAATGATTTCTCACAGCTCTTTTTATACCCAAAATTTCAACATAATTGAAAGAATTAGTTTAGCTCCTTTTTCATTTTAGTTTTAGTATTTTTTTAACAAACAAGCCCTGTTCTGTCTCCACTTTGACAAAGTAAATCCCTGATGCGACTGTTTGATTTGAATGGTCTCTGGCATCCCAGATGATTTGATCATGTTCGTTTTTCAGGTTTCCATTGGAGAGATCCCGTATCTTTTGCCCTTTGATGTTGTAAATACTTACATTCAAAATCTTTGCATTGGTCTGTTTCATACTGATCTTACACTCAATGGCAAATGGGTTAGGATATACTTCCACCTGATTCATCTGAGAAGGCATAATATGATCGTCTGACGAAGTTTCTTGTTCTAATTTTAGAATACTGACTCGATTTGAACTGAGCAAATACAAGTATTTATCAGAATTATATACAAG
>JAGOCT010000183.1 GCA_017998585.1 Candidatus Cloacimonadota bacterium
TTAATAACTTCCAAACTTGTTGGTGCATCATAATTTACAGAAGGATCATCGTCTTTTGAACAGGCATTAATTAGCAACACAATCGCTAATATAAACACTAACTTTAGAAAAGCATAATTCCCAATCAGTTGAGATTGGGAAGGATTTATTCTGTAATTTTTCATTTTATACTCCTAACCATAAAGTCAAAAGGTTAATCTTTTTTTTCTTCCTTTATCTTGAAATTTCCATCATCAAACAAGCCATGGTCGACTCGTTCTCGTATTTTTTCAATTTTCTTTTTTAAATCAATTTTTTCTTCCATTCTCTTCTCAATAGGATCATATATTTCTGCTTTTAAAATAACAATCATTTCTCGGTTATGTTGTTCATAACTATTATATCCAGTCAGATATTTTATACCAAAAACCCACCATGGGAGATCTTTCAGAAAAGGAATTCCAGAACGTTGTTTTGTATATTCTGTATCATATAAACCACCAATGACAGTTTCTTCTCCATTATATAGATAGACTTCTGTACTTGCCTGATTTTTATTAATGATCGTACTAACAGTTCCTGGTGTTGCACTGCTTTTTTCTACAGATGCGACCAGATGGACAACTTCAGTACCATTATTGTCAATTACGGTTGGTTTTACATTCAAAATGACACCTGTAGAAAAAAACTTATCAGAAATATTTCCTGCTTCGTCAGCAGTTTTTACTGAAAAATCTTGTCCAACCTGTATTTTCCCTTCTTTACCTGAAAGAACACTAATATTTGGATGGGCAATAACTGAGCCTTTTTGATTGGACTCAATCACTTTTATCAAGGTGTTAATATCAATGACATAATCATTTTGAGTAAACTGATATGAGCCAGATGCCTTAACTAAATCATCTGCCACTTTACCCGCTCCTTTGAAATCAAGATTTGCGATCACTTGTCCATTGACAATCGTTTGCCAGTTGATACCTATAGATTTAAAAAAATCCTTATCTGCTCTAAAAAATATGGCCGTAATTTTAACTTGTCGATCTGAAGGACGTAAATTTTTATTTACAGGCGCCTCATCTTTTGGTGGATCAATTACGTAATAAACGCCACCTTTTTCTTCCAGATTTAAACTATGAGTCTGACAAAGAAGTAAAAGCGCTTCTTTCCAGTGTAACTGGCTGATAGGAATAGATATGTTACCATTAAAAGAACTTGAATTAACTATTTTTTTGGATTCATACTGATAACACAAGGTTTCTATCACTTTTATTGCTGTATTAAAATCAGTTCCCCGTTGAATCGTCAGATATGCATTCATATCAGCTTTTTGCTGAGCATTAAGTGCTAAAAACAAACACAGCATAATGAGTAAAGAACATATTATCTTCTTCATGATTATTCCTTATTGAGTTTAATGGTTACATCTCTAAAGACACCAATTTTGTTTAATTTAAAGGTAACAGACTGGTCTTTCCAGTTTATTGAGTGCAAGTATCCATAAGCCACTTTAGCACCTTGCTTTATAATATATACATGACCATCTGCAGCTTTTATAAATGCGGTTGATGGAGTTAAGCTAAGCAATATCGCTTTTTCTGCATCAATTTTATCGGCTTCAGAAGGGTTCTCATAAGGTGAATAAATTCCAGGAGCAAAGAAATTATTAACAACTTTGTTGTTTAAGCTTCTAAAACGATTTTCAGAGATTTCTTTTCCAGAGGGATTTACCTGAGATTGAATTGTCAAATCAAAGTTTACAAGAAATTGCTTGGTTCCATCTTCCTGTTGTTGGGTACTTTGATTTAGAGAAAATTCTCTGACGATATATAGAGGACTTTGATTTTCTAATTGATTCATAAATAAATAAAATGTTTGAATATTGGCTGTACCAGATATTTTGTAGTCTCTATTCACATTTTCTTCTGCTACATCAGATAGACTTTCAAAATTTACATCCAAATCAGGACAATAGCTGTTAACGATTGAGCTTATATATGACCAGGATTGACGAGAATTATCACTCAACATAAATGTTTTTCCGTATCTTGCTTGCCAGCTATCCATTTTTGAAATTTGCTGTTTGATGTAATACACTTGCATCGTGTCAATGACAATATTGCTCATTGATTGAAGTTCTGATTTATTCTTATTTAGTTTCTCTGTTTCAAGTTTTATCTTTTTGTTGGTATGATAAGAAAGTCCGAAATTTAACAAAAGAATAACGATTAGTAAAGAAGCTAAAACGATTGAATTTCTGATATCATTCCGCATGAGACTCACCCTTCAGCCGCTTAACATATTCTTCAGACTCTTTTGTAAGAAGAGATTTTGGATATAATGATATTAACTCTTCAAAATACTGAATTGCTTTTTCTTTTTGATTAATTTTATCGTAAGTCTTTCCCAGCATAAAAAGAGATTCAAGTTGTTTCACTTTTTTTAATTCCAATACTTTCTGATAGTATGGTATCGCTTTCTGATACTGTGCTGATAAAAAATAAGATTCAGCCATCAGAAAATTACCCATTGGAACTAATCTGTGCTCTGGATATTCTTTTAAAAAACGGTTGAATTTTGCGATAGCCTCGTCATATTCTTCATTTTGAACATGAATTCTTGCTTCTACATAAAGAGCTGAGCCTTGTTTATATGTATGATCATCGGAGACCGTTTTAACTTTATCTTCTTTATTTTGAGGTTTATTTGTATTTTTACTTAAATCAGCCTTTTTTGGTTTTTCTATTTCTGGCTTTTTTTCCTTTTTTGTTTCGACAGGCGTCTTTACTTCCTCTGTTATTTCAGGTTCAGGTTCATTCTTTTTTTGTTGAACAAAAATCTTTGTTGAATCTATTTCTACTTTGATCTCACTGTAAAGGGGGTTGTACAAGACAGGATCTGGATAGGCAAACATTATCTCATAATCCCAAACTGGTTCAGATTCGATTTTACTCAGATTTATTTTTTTGATGCTTCCTTGTGGGAAAAGATTTGAGAAAGCGCTGATATTGTTTCTATTATAAGAAACCCCTTTTACAATTATATTTTGGTCATTTCCTGATAAATCATTTATCCAAAAATAGGAATGATTCTCTGTAAAACTGGATATTTTTTGAATAATGTATGCCCATTGATTTTTAAACTGAATTAAATCGATAATCTGTTTTCTGTTCTGTTCAAATAAATCCACCTGAGAAGTGTATTGCATTAAAATATTCTTAAACGCCTTTTTCTGATTCAGTTCAAACTCATATTGTTGATTTTCATTTTGTATTCTTTTTAACTCAATCTTTTGTTTTAAGCTGCCATAGGTTGCCCACATAGTGGTTACAAATACGAGTATTAAGATAACAATACCATGCCAGCTTAATTTAAAAATCTTTTGCTTATCAATAATCAGCTGTGGGAGCATGTTAATCAAATGTAATCGTTTATTTTTAACATTTAATGCTCTATATCCCAACATGATAGAAGGTACAAATCGTGGAATGACATACTCTGGAATTTCTACATCAAATTCTATTGGCATATTATTCTGGTAGCTGTTTGCTGTAGAAAAGCTAAAAGAACTGATAAAATTTGATCTGAAATTTTCTTTAAAAAAGGCCATATCCTCTTTACCAGTATAATCTCCGCATATCAATACATTTTGAGTGATATTAAGCTGAGAAATATCCTGTTCAAGCATAATTTTTGAAACAACCGCTTCTCTGATAATATCTGGGTCTGTTGCCTGAATGATTAATGGAAATGATTTAATATAATTATCATCCTGAATAATAATGGCAATTTTGTTTTCCTTACTCAAGTAGAGCAATAACACGTATTCTTCACTGTTAAAACGGTATTGAGTCAATACAGCATTTATCAGACAGGACTCTATCGGTTCAGCATGAAGATAATTTATATTCTTAATGTTTAAAATTGGCTGAACATTCTCTAATATACTGATGATATCATGAGGACCTTCATATACAAGAGAATAGGCACTTTTATTTTTATTGATCAATAAGTCAAACTGAACAGAGGCATCTTTCTTCTGTTCTTTAGACAAAGTTTGTTTCTTTATCTTATCTCTTTTTATTTTTTTGGAAGAATACGGAATATAAGACCAAAAAAGTTTCTCTTCTGAAGTGATAAATGAGACATAAGCTGTATTGAGTGGGAATTGTGCTAAAAACCTGGATATTTCAAAGAATTTTGATGAATTCAGATCATATTGAGGGAGTATATCTGATTCTCTTTTGAAAGATTCCTGTGCTGCTTGTTCAGGTTCTGCTGGTTTCTTTTGAAAAAAATCTTCATCATCATTGATACCCATAAAATCTTCAATATCATCTAAGGAAGATTCTACATCCTTCGTATCATTGATTGAAAACCCTGAGTCTTCTGAACTAAATGCGGTTATATCATTTAAAACTAAATCAGGTGTTTCATGTTGAATCAGAGGTTCTTTTAATTGAAATTCCCGTAAATGATTCACATAAACAGATTGTTTTTTTAAATGACACTCTGCTACCCTGACAGTTAAACCATCAAGAATAATCCCTAATACGATTTTATCCTGTTTTTCTTTTTTTTTCATAAATGACTTTAATATTGTAACAACTGAACCATTCTTTTTTTATTATTTGAATAATTTAAGGCGGTTTCTTTGGTAATTTTACCTGATTTAAACAGAGTATATAATTCCTGCTCAAGGGAAAACATACCGTATTTTTTTCCTTCAGAAATCATTTGATAAATTTCTGCAACATTATTG
>JAGOCT010000184.1 GCA_017998585.1 Candidatus Cloacimonadota bacterium
CCAGGCAAATAAAGGGGTAACCAGTGGTATCAGCGCAACAATGATAGAAGCCAGACTGGCTGATACATACTGCATACCAAAACTTTCTCCCATAAAATAGCAGAATGGTTCGAAGAAAGCTAAAAGAAAAAAGCGCCCATAATCTTCTTTTCTTACTTTTTCCTGTTTAAAAAAGAAAAAACCTATCAGGTGAAGAATAACACTGGCGATAACCAGTCTGAAAAAAACGACCGTAATCGGTTTAAACCCGTAATCGTATAGTTTTTTTACCCCAATAAATGCAAAACTCCAGAATAACATGGCTAATATTGCATAAGTGTAAACAATCGTCAGACTATTTTTTTTCATATTGATCCTGGTTAGTTTTTTTTGAGAATAATTTTGACTGTGTCAGTTTTTTTCTTGGAGAAAGGTAATTTTCACTTTCTTCACGAATAATCTCTTTAATTCTTTTTTCAGAGATTTTTAACTCTTTTCCAATTTCAAAGAGTTTTGTCTTTTCTTCTTCTTCCAGGCGTCCGTCTGCAATAACAAGTTTCATCATCAACTGGAAAAGAATATATTTATCTTCGTTATCGACCTGTTTCCCATAATATTTACAGATTGCTTTACTTCGTTTTTCGATTTCTTTCATATCTTTAAAGTCAAGATACTGTTCTGGTTTTGAGGTAAAACGAATCAGATATTCATAAAGCATTTCCCATTCCTGAGAATTCATGTCACCATCTGAATATGATATATATGAACCGACAGCGGAGATAAATTCTACTGCTTTGATTTCATCTTCATCCTTTGGATGAAATTCAATCAGAGAGATCAATTCATCCAGCTCGAGATTTAACTTTTTAGGATTGATCAAATCATGTCTTGCCTGATTCAAAGGATAAAGTGTAGAATTTGAAAACAAATCAAGACTTTTTAAACGAATCAGATGACCTGGATGGCTTGAATAAAAGTCTCCGACCTTTAACTCTTTGATGGTATCTAATTGTTTTAAATACTCTTTTATGTTAAAATTCAGGTGTTGCTCTGATAGACCTGAAGCAAATTTAAAAAAGACGTTGCCAATAATTTCTAGATTAGGTTGAACGACAAATCCAACACGATCTGCACTAATCTCTGCATATTGGTTCCATCGGGTAAAAATATTGCTGATATGGGCAGGGATTTCATGTTCTTCACGGTTAGACATTAGGCTGTTGACAACATACAACTGACTGTGTTTAAAAATAAGATGTCCAATTTCATGCCCAATGACAAAGAGTAATTCCTCGTCAGTCAGCAGTTTTACAAGGGCTGAAGTCAAACAAATCATGTGAGGAACATAGGAAAAGCCATTGATCGAAAAAGCATTGACTTCAATTGAAGATATAATAAAAAAATCAATTTCTTCAGTGTAATTGATAATTTGTTTTGCTTTTTCACATATCTGATAAAGTCTTGGGGCAATGATATGGTTTAATTTTACTGAGTCAGAAAGCAGTTGGTTTACTATCTGTTTCAACTCATCTTTATTCTCAAATATATCATAGTAATTTTTGATAGCAAAATCATCTTCAAGAATTTTTACTAATGTCGTTTCATTATCATATCTTAGTTTTGTAAAATTTATATCTGTCATGATCACTCCATTCATTCAGTTAGTCATTAATATTTTAAAAACTCAATTGATATTTTATCTCATTTTCAAGTTTTGAAAAAAGTTCAATCTTGTCAAGCAGGATTTAAAATGTAAACCGATTGAAGTGAGATAAAAATATATTTTCTCATCAAAGGCTTATTTAAAAATAGATTTTCATATCCCGTCATTATAAAAAAAACTGTCCAAAAAGGTAAATATCCCTGTTTTAATTATCTCCAAATACTTTTTCCCAAATATCTATCTCCTGACCAATATATTCTTTACATGCTTCACATAGAGGCATATTATCCCCTGACTGTATGAGATATTTTGAGTCGATAAGGGCATTACAGTTTAGACATTGTACTGTTTGATCATGATTTCCATTTTGAATTTCTAACATCAGATTTTGAAAAACAGCATGATCATACTCTTTCTCATTTTTCATTTTATTGATCGTTTCATAAAGGAGGGTAGAATACTTCTCAGAATTGTAAAGCTTGCTGTAAAAACGAAAAGCCAGTTTGACTAAAAAGTCAATTTTAACTTTTTCAATGACACGTTCTGGATTATTGACCTTAATAATACCAGAATTGACGATTAATTCGTCAATATACTCTTTTAAGAGTGTGAGATGGATTTTTTCCAGTGGCATATTTATGACATTATAGATAAGATATTGTCAGCGATATCTGATAAGACTTCATCCTGGTTATAAAATCCATTAGCAATTTTTGCTTTAATCTGATTTAATTTGTTGAAATCTATTGGTGGATTTTCCTCATCAAACTCCTTAATGTCGTCAATAAATTCTTCTGCCTTGAAACGCATCTGGATATTATGGCGCATTTCTTCTTCAGGCATAATCAAATCGGCTATACCGATATTCACTTCATTGTTATTTTCATAGAAATGTTCATTAATTTTATCAGAAAATTCTGATAAAGCATCATCATGGACTTCGTCCATTTCATGTAATTTTTGTAAAGCATTTCTAAGTATGACTTCGGTTTCCTGTAATTTCTTTGCATCATCAGAAAAAACGATTGTTTCTTTGTCAATTTTGGAAGCATCCTTTGCCTCATTATTATCCAGCTGATGGATATTTGTCTTCTTCCCTGAAGTAGCCTCTTTCAACCGTTCATTCAGTATCTGCCGGGTGTTGATTCCGGTGTTAATTTTATCTACGGTCATTTTATTCCTCCAATGGCTACTTTAAATAATTTAAAGTGTTTTGTCAAGTACATTATACTAATTTTCTGATAGCATGTGTAATTTGTTCTTTTTTCTTGATATCTTGCGCTTCGCTGAGTTCTGGATTGTTTACAATTTCCTCAAAAGCTGTTTTGAATCTATCCAGGATATGGATTGCTTTGTCAAGCATTTCGGGTTTACATTGAACATTCGCTTGCGACAGATATCGGTTCAGGAAGGTATAAATGGATCTGAGATTTTTGGAGATATCCTGACCTTTTTCCATATCAAGAGAATAGTTCAGCTCATCAATGATGTTCTGTGCTTTGATGATGTATTTCCCTTTGTTGACAAAGTCATTTTTCTCCATGTAGAGTTTTGCTTTATTCAGAAATGTAATCGCACCTGAATAGAGCATCACTACTATTTTACCACGGTTGGTTGTGTTAATGTCAACCTGGCGATATGCCTGGTATCGGTTATCCATTATTCCTCCTTAACTTGTCATAGACGCAATTTGAGACTGAAGTCTGCTCATTTGACCCTGAAGCTCTTGCATGCTGGCTTCCAGTCTTCCAAATCTTTCAGTTAAACGACTTTTAATTTGTTCTAGTCTCATATTTTCACGAACTATCCTCTTATCAATATTCTCTATTATACTTTCGTAGTTTTTGGTTAAAACTTTAGTAGTTCCTGTGTCATCATCTAAAAGAATATCCATATCGTTGTCAAAAGTACGTGATTTCCCTTCTTTGATGTTCATAACTGTCGTTTGTGTGCCTGTTCCGCCATTTGCAGTGTTAATCATAACACCTCGTGCATCTCCATTGAAAATAGTGAAATAGGATTTGTCCTCTGAAATTTTAATATCTTTGTTACCAGTTGATGTGTACCATGTGCTATCACCTTTTTTTCGATATTTTACAAAGCTTAAATCATTATCGTTAAACGTCGCTTCTATTTCATATTCTCCGGCTTTAGTGGTACTCAAACCTGATGCGTAATTGAAAGTGGCATTATCTGTAACGCCCATATTATCTGCAGAGAATAAATTGATTACATCATCGGGGTTTTCATTTAATTGCTGCATAAATGCTTCTCTGTCGAAGTCTATCAGATTGTCTGAACCAGTGGTTATACCTACCTGAGTTAAAAGACTAATGTCATCATTTACACTGTCAAATCCATTTGCTCTTTGACCAATAAATGTTTTTAATCTCGTTTTTACAATATTCACACCATAATTGCCAACAAGTATCCCGCCTTTATCAATCACTGCCTCTGAATCCTCATCCAAAACAACTTTTGTGATGCTGTTGATATAACTGAGTGCTTCATTGTATGCATCTACAAAAGCTTCTACTTTATCTGCCATGGTCTCAGTATCATTGCTGATTGAAAAACTGGTTGTGCCAGATGTTTTTAATGAGATTGATGCGTCTGGGATCAGGTCAGTTATGAGGTTGTTTGACTTTTGAATCCATGAGTCTGAATCAGAAGGGTAATCGTCTATTTTTACCATGGCATTGGTTGCCTCACGGGTGGTTTCAAAATCAGAAGCATCAATATTGCTTAAAGTGGAGGAACTCATATTGATTTGATAATCAGCACCAGAATCTTTGCCTGTTAAAACAAGGTGATAGGACTGTGCAGTTCCTAAACCATCATTAACAATTGAAGCCACTACGCCGGGATTTCCTGAATCTTCATTGATTATTTTTACAAGTCCTTCAAGTGTGGTATTGGCAGGTATCTGTAAAGGCGTTATGGTATTTCCAGCATAAGAATAGGCAAACGTACCTGAAGCTGAAGTAACACTGGCTTTTGCTGAACTTAATCCCTGATGAGACAGACGCGCAGTCTGTGCAAGACCTGTATTCTGAGCTTTCTGTATATCAGGGTGCATCAAATCTATGGCAAAC
>JAGOCT010000185.1 GCA_017998585.1 Candidatus Cloacimonadota bacterium
GAAAAAATATCAAAATCTTAAAAAGAATGATAAGGGAGAATATCTAATCACAAAAGTCAGTGATTTGCAGCTATTAAAGACAATGAAGCAGGATATTGACAATAAATTTATTTTATTGAATAACCTTGATTTATCAAATGAAAAGAATTTCTATATCCCCTTTTTTAGAGGAACTTTCGATGGAAATCATAAGAGTATCCAAAATTTGACGATCAATTTACCTGATCAGAATAATATTGCCTTGTTTAGCCGGACTGAGAATGCATATATAAAGAATCTTCAATTAATAAATGTAAGTATTACTGCAAATGACAAAAGTGCAGCCCTTATTGGAACTGCTAATGGCAGAACTCTCATTTCAGATTGCAGCGTTTCCGGAACTATTAAAGGGAACAAAGTGGCAGGATTACTTGGATTATCTAACACTGTTACTGTTTTGAAAAAATGTCATGTAAAAGGGACAGTAAAAGGAAAAGAAGCCGCCGCCGGGATTGTGTTATACTATTGTGAGTTACTTTCTGATTGTGTGAATGAAAGTGATGTTTATTCTGAGGAATCTGCTGCCGGTTTGGTTCATACAATTGATTATTCAAAAAGTACACCAACAATTGTTAACTGTGTCAATAAAGGGAATATACATGCTAAAAACTCAGCAGGTATTGGGCTTATATTTGATGGGGAAATTTTAAAAACTTATAATTCTGGTAGAATCAGTGGAGTAGAATCTGCTTCCGGTCTAATAGGTAGTAGTATTTATAAAGGGATGATTCATTATGAAGATTGTTATAATATTGGCTTAATTGTGAGTGAAAACAGTGCTGCAGGCATTCAACTTGGGGGATGCTTTGAAATCAAAAATTGCCATAATAGTGGGAATATTAAAGGAAAATCTTATGTAGGCGGTTTAGTTTCAATTGGTCAGGGCAGTATTATTGATTCATACAATGAAGGTGATATTGAAGCTGAAAGTCTTTATGGCGGGCTCATAAGCTGTATGAAAATGTATGGAGAAGATTATGATGCTTATAACAACGATGATGAGAATTACGGTTATCCTAATATGGTTGTGATTAATTCTTATTATAATTATGAAAAAGTTAAGTTTAACGGGAAATCAGAGATTACCTATGGTGCATTGGATCAAGAAATGTATGAGAATTGGGGAACAGAAGCAAAAATTCTTCATATCATGGATTATCTGGTAGCTGATGAACAGGGTAATTTTCAGATTTGGGATATGGAAGATTTTAAAAAACTACTTGCATTTGGTTATTACAGATCAGAAAATTTTATTTTAATGAATGATATCGATTTTAAAGATGATCCCAATTTTTATATTCCCGGATTTAACTCGAATTTGAATGGCAATGGCAAAACAATACGAAATCTAAATCTGAATTTGCCAAATTTGAATAATATTGGATTGTTTGGATATGGTCAATTTAATTCTGTTTGTAATTTAAAGTTTGAGAATGCAAGGGTTACAGGTAGAGATATAACTGGCTTACTATGTGGTTATTCTCGTGAGTGTGTCTATGAAAATTTGTCTGGTGAAGGTACTGTCAAGTCAAATGGAACAGCTGGCGGGCTGTTGGGAGAGTTGGTTTCTGGACGAATTATAAAAGGTAGTTTTAAGGGTGATATTCAAGCCAAAAAATGGGCAGGCGGACTTATTGGTGTAGGGGCATATACAGAAGTTGAAGAATGCCATGTGAATGCCAAAATTGAGAATCATTTTATAGAAAAATATAACATTATTCAAAATGAAGACTTAATCCCTATCGAAACCTATGCCAGTGGTGGTATCATTGGTTATCAGTTATCAACAAAACTTAAAAACAGTTTTGCTGTGGTTAACATGGATTCTCAACTTTGTGGAGGAATAAGCGGGATTTTTTCTCTAAGTTCTATATCTGATTCCTATAGTATTTGTAAATTGTCTGAACAGAGCAAAACTTCTGGTTTGATTGCAGTTAAACAGCTATTTACAGAACAATTTTATGAACAATTTCAATCTGAGCAACTACCAGAAGAGTATACCCAAAGAATCAGTCATTCTTTTATGAACAAGGATCTATTATCCGTTTCATCGATTGAGTATGGAACATTAATAAGTAGTTCAGAGTTAAAAAATCAAAGCCTGCTCATCAAAGCCGGATGGGATTTTAGGAATGTTTGGAATATAGACCCTCAGGTGAATGAGGGGTATCCGGTTTTTAAACATAGATCAGAATAAAACACTAAATTAATAGACGGAAAGGCATAACCGATTGGTTATGCCTTTTCTAAGATACTAAGCTTTGAATTTTAATGTAATATTTTTTATTGTATCAGTAATATCTTCAAGATTTAAAGCAGCCTTTTTTACTTTTTCAGATTCATGAGCTGTTTTTAAAGAGCTTTGGTTGATTTCAGTCAGGTGGTTTGTAATGATTGATATACCGTTTGTGATTTCTATAGAATTTGATGAGATTTCATCCACTTGATTTTTCAGTTTTTCAGAATTTTTAGCGACTTCATTCGCTGTAGTTGAGTTTTCTGCAGTATTCTTAGCAATTTCATTAACACCTTGACCAGCTTCAGAAATATTACGATTGATATTTTCAGCAGAAAATTTTATCTTTTCAGAAAAATCAGCGACTTCACTGGTATTTCGTGCAGAGATAGCGATAGACTTTGAAATTTCTTCCACAGCATAGCTTTGCTCTTCAATATTCGATGCGATGGAATTATTGATTGTATTTAACTCAGTTATGATTTTTTTTACAGATTCAAGAGAGTTTACCGTTATAACTGTAGATTTCTGCATTTCTTCAATTTTTTCCTGTATTTTACCTGTTGCTTCTGCAGTTTGGCTGGCAAGTGCTTTTACTTCATTAGCGACAACTGCAAATCCTTTTCCGGCTTCTCCTGCTGATGCTGCTTCAATCGTTGCATTCAGTGCCAACATATTAGTCTGATCGGCTATATCGTTGATTAAATGGACTACTTTACTGATATCAGTAGCATTTTTCTTTAATTCGTTCATGATTAGGGCAGTTTCCTTAGCCTGCAAATTTGCTTTATCTGAAATTAAGCTGGCATTTGAAGTGCTTTTTACGACTTCTCTGAGAGAAGCACTCATCTGTTCAATTGCTGAAGCTGCCGTATTGGTATTATCTGAGATGTCAGATATCTTGTTAACAATATGATTGATATCATTATTTACTTCACTAACAGCACTTACGATACTATTAACATTTGAGGATGCCTGTTCCGTACTAGCTGCAACAGAGTATATACTTGCCGACATTTGAGTTGCTGAGGACGCAACAGTTCTGACATTTGCTGCAGCATTTTCAGTTGAAAAGGCAATCTGCTCAGTATTGCTATTGATTTCTTCAGAGGTACTGACCAGATTCTCTACTTTTTGATTTATCTCCACTGAACTATCAACTAGTTTACTGGAAGAATTAAATAAAACAACTGATGATTTAGATAATTCATGCACATTGTTTTGAAGTTGGACAATAATTTTTTGAATGTTACTGATAAATAAATTAAACCATCCTGACATCTCTCCTAACTCATCTTTATTATCTAAATCTAAGCGTTTTGTTAAATCACCTTCACCTTCGGCGATATCTTTCAGTAGATGAATTGTATGACGAATAGGATTGATGATGCCTCTTGAAAGAACCAAAATCATTATAAAAACAATAATTATAACTAACAAAATTAACATAACAGTAAAAAGTGTCTGATTAAAGGATTTACTCTTCTCTTTTTCAATATCATCAGACATTTTTATCGTTGATTTATCAATGACTGAACCTATATCATCCACCATGTTCGTGACAGATGTCCAAAACATTTCATAATCAAGCCCAAAATCTCCGGTACTCGATTTAGAAAGGATTGTCTGAAAATTTTGATCAACATTTTTCCACGACTCGCTTGTCTTTTTCTCATTTAGGATTTTTAACTCTTCATCAGATAATACAAGCGCTGGAGAGGAGATGTTGGCGTTAATATTAGACTTAAGTTCTATGAGTAAAGAGAATTCCTGCTCGGATAATTCAGTATTTCTTTTAATCAAACTGGACATATTGGCTCTCAACAACCCAGCATTTTCCTTTGCAACCTCTATGATTAAATTGCTTGTCATCTTTTTGCCAAAGCCTTTAGTCGTCTTACTGTTAGATATTGCTGACTGAAGGCTTCTAAGGTCTGTAATCAGTTCAGTATAATCTTTAATCTCTTGTTTGACTAATTGAGAATTTTGCTCTTCATAAGAAGCTCTGATTTTGTTTAGGGTATTTTCAATCTGACTCATTTTTTTTATCGTTTCTCTGTTTGAAACTTTTTCATTTTTTAAAGACTCGACCCAGCCCTGTAGTTTAGTATCAGTATTTTGTCTGAATTTTTTAATATCTTCAAATGCTGTCCCTCCTGAGAGAAATACTGCAGTTCGTCCTCTCTCTTTTTGTAACTCGCTCATCAGATGGGATGTGTGTAAAAACAAACTGGCATTATGGCTCATAATATTCAGAATAGAATATTCTGTTATTTGTTGCTTTACTGTGATAAAACCAAAAATTGTCAAAGCAACAAGTGGTACTAAACCAATGATCATGATTTTTTTTGCAATACTTAAACTTTTCATTTAACCTCCTTTGGATATAGATTAATATAATGAAATAAGACAAATAGACAAAAAAAAAAATAAATTGAAAAAAATTCTTATTTAGCT
>JAGOCT010000186.1 GCA_017998585.1 Candidatus Cloacimonadota bacterium
TTGAATATCTTCATATTGAATCGATTGGTCTGCATTGCGGATGATTGTACCATTACATAGAGCAACAGCAGGGATACCCTCTACTGTAGCGGGATATATTTTCTTTTCCTGAGTTAATATGGATTGATATTCAGGTGATAAATTATAAAATGTTTCTCCTGCTTTTTGAGCCTGTCCAGCAGCATAAGCGGTTTCAATTTTTAATTTTGAAGCATTAATTCTGACTTCATCCAGTGCATTTTCATCATTTATGAGTTTGTCTAGTAACAAATAGGCTTCATCGTATCTTTTGTTTTCAACATGGCTTTTTGCCAGTTTAAGGGTATATTCGTTTTTTATATCAGCGTCTAAATTCCTTGAAGTGATAATATCAGAATATATTTGTTGATTATCTAAATTTTTATCGTTAGTATTATCTGGATTTTCATCTATTTTAGATTTTTCAATTTTTGCATAAACAGCTGATTTAGATTCAGGGTAGTTAGAAAGAACTTCATTTAACTTATTGTTTGCCTGTGTGAGATCTCCCATTTCCATGTGAAGCATTGCAGATGAAATCAGAGCTTCAGCTGCGTACTCTGTTCCCTGGTATTTTGAAACCAGTTGGGAATATGAATTCAAAGCAGCAGAGTATTCTCCCTCTGCTGCATAAGTTTTTGCTAATTCCATTTGAACCTTCGCCATTGTGGTTGATTCAATGTAATTATTATTCAGCGCTCTTTTATAGAGATTTGATGCCGCAGCATAATTTTTATTGTCGTTGAAAAGGCTTCCTTTTTTCATCAGCGCTTCTGAGAATTCAGGCGCAGCATTATCTCTGAGGATAATGTTATAACAGGCAAATGCTTTATCCTGATCACCTCTTCTTGCATAAAAAGAGCCTAGTTTTATCATCACTTTATTGTAATAATTTGATCTTTCCCATGAGCTTAAAAAGTTTAAATATGCCTGTTCACTTTCTTTTCCCTGACTTTCATTATACATTAAGCTTTGATAAGCGATCTGATCTCCTTTTACCTGTATATTTCTTTTAGTACTGATATTGTATGGATTGTGGATCTCTAAAGTATAATTCAGATTATTGGAAAACATTTGTTCAGTATCGGGAGTACATGTAATCTTCCATTGATTTTCCAGTATCTTAAATATTTTAGCATATAGTTTATCAAGATCTTTTTCTGTTTGAGTAAAAAAATAATCACCACCTGAAACCTGAGCGATTTCTTTCAATCTCTTGTTTTCTCTGGAACCTAAATCAATCGCATAAATTGGTATTTTATATTCTTTTATAAATTTTAAAATGGTCTGATATTTTGCATTTGAGTTTGTATCTATACCATCTGAAAATATGACTAAGAATTTTTTCCCGCCTTCTTCATATTTTTGCAGCTTATATAATCCAGTTAAAATGCCGTCATATAAGTAAGTCATGGAAGTTAGTTTTTTTGTATTTGCTGCTTCTAAAAGCAATTTTTTTGAATTTGTAAAGTCTATTCTGTGTTTTATATGCTTAATTTGGCTCAAATAATACTCATCTTCACGGATAGAAGATTTGTTTGTATGATTTAAAAAATCAAATCTGAGAAAGTTCTGGTCTTCAAAGTCAACAATATTCAAATAATCTGTCGGACTGGTCTTTTTGATAAATTGCTGGACAGCATTATCCAGAAATTTAATTCTGGACTGCATTGAGTAGGAGTTATCCAGAACAAGGCTAATATAAAGCTCTTCTTCTCCTTTGTCTTTCAAATTGGCAAGAGATTCTTTTTTTAGGATTTTCAATTTTTGTTGGTTTTGATGAATGAGTATATTTTCATTATCCAGTTGGTTAAAATCAATTGGATTCCCAAACTGATCACTGGCTGTTATAAAAAGAGATACTTTTGGATACTCACTGAAATCTACATGGTTTATATATAACAGAGGGTCATTAACTGTAACATTAGATTTACTTTTTTGAGCCCAGAGACAGGCACTTAGAACAGTTATCAGAATGATGAATGTGATCGTTTTCTTATTCATTGTTAACTCCTGTGTTCGATAATTCATAATCATTTGCTTTAGAAAGTTGATATGCTTTGATTTTCATTTTTTCATTGCTTGCCTGATTGATAAAGTACTGAGTAATGGTAAATGCGGTTTGATTTGTTCCGTTTTTTGCAATTTTCTCAAAAATTCTCTGACAGCTTTTAATTGCATCCATAGCATCTTCATTATCTGCTTCAATAAATATCAGATGTTTCCCTGCATGATCGATTCCTTCTTTGTTCATAAATTCACTGAAATCTGGCTTATTTTTTGAAGGATACAAGACTATCATCAAAGCATTTTGAGCAGGCAAAAATTCATATAAGTTCATAAGGTATTCATAGTGTAGTTTGTCCTCACTATTTGTAATAAGTAGCTGATCTTTACTGTTTTTGCCCCATGGTCCCATCACCAGAATAAGAGAATAATTCTCTTTATCTATTTGCTGGTAAAAGGAATTAATACGATTGTAAACACTAAGGGTTTTATCTGTCGAATAATCATCGATAATTAAGGAACTGGTCGGTTTTATTTTAAATGCATTGAGTATTTTTTCTGAAAAGGTATTTAGATTTTTGCCGGTAAAATCATAATCATATTTTTTTACTTTGTCTGCACTGATAATGAGATAATTAAATGAATAATTTATATCTTTTGCAAATAACAGGCAGGTAAAAATAGCTAATAGGTATGTCATATAGATCTTTTTCATTTTTTATTCCTCGATTTGTCTTTGTTCAAAATCATTTACACGAACCAGTAGATCATTCAGAGTCCAGCTGTTTTTTAAATAGTTACTCATTTCATTATAACGTCGCCAGTCACTACAGAAATTGAGAATTTTGTTTTTGTCACTATCACTTACTTTTGTAGAGATTAATTTTTGTTCTGTACGAGAGTATAGTTCATTATGTGATTTTTTTACAGGATAATATGGATTATAAATGAGCGTTGACTGATTTGTAAATTTATTATTCTGAATAATTTCTCCATTGAGAATATCATGTAAAGGGTAAGATAGCACCACCTGATCAATATTGGCGTTAATAAATTGATTTGGACTGTTTTTCCACACTTGATTATTCAAGAAAATAATCTGTACAGGATTGACTGACTGTTGAATCATTTGCTCAAGCTGGCTTTTCATAACAGGAGAAATAATGTCCTGGCCACCAATTATTAATGTAATGCCTGATGAAGCATACTTAAATAGATTTTCAATATATGGCTTAATATTGACTTGATTCTTATGAATATCTTCAAGCATCCAGTTTTCTCTGTTAATATGCCATCTTCCAGAAATTCCCAGTATCAGACGTGTATTAAAATTAACTTGTTTTAAAAGGCTTTGTCCCAGATATGTATTCAGATTTCCAGAAACTGCTCTGTTTTGACATATCAGCTTTGCATTAGCAGTTTCAACTGAGCCTGTTAATGGGTCAGAGATTAAATCAAATAAAGTCAGCATTTGTTCATTGAGCTTTGGATTTGTATCTACAATACAAAGTATTTGGTTTTTATCTTTCTGACTAATCAGCATTTTTTCAGGATAATAATTTCTGATGCGTTTTAGCTGATTAAACAGCGTGTCTGATTCTGCAGATTTCCATGCAAGATTTCTGGTAAAGCTAAACTGATTAATTTGCAAAGTATCTGTTTGCGTTTCTCCATTAATATCCACTACTTTTATAATAAATTGATTTGTTCCTTCACTGAGATCAGCCAGATATGAAAAATCTTTTTTGTATTCTTTATCTGTTTTTGTTAAACTTTCTGACTGAGCCAGATCTACATTGTTAATATACACATTTTTAACAGGATGCTCATGCTTTACCTGAAAAACTATTGATGATTTGCCTGAATTCGTTTCAGCATTTTTTTCCGGAGAAATAATTGTAATAACAGGCTTAACAAAATATTTTGAACTCATAGCATAATCATAAGTCCAAAGGATTTCTCTGCAGGCGGTTGCAAGTATTGTTTTATTGTTATTATAAAGCTCAACATATAAATTGCGTAATTGTTCATATTTATCATGTTTATCTGACTGATTCCTGTTTAATAATCTCAATGCTTTCTCCTTATCTCCTGTCGCAGAATAGAGAACAGATAAACGTAAGATTGTGTCTAAATCAGGTTTTAACAAATACAATGCGGATAAATCAGCAGAAGATTTTTCAATTAATTCTAGATCATATTCAAGCTGACTCATCGTTTTAAGGTCTTCATGACTTAAAGAATTATCTCGTTTTAAAAAAGAAAAATTTAATAGCGCTGCTTCTTTGTATCCTTTAGATAAATAGAAGTTTATCAAATTCATCTGACTCTTATACGAAAAATTAGAATTTCGCATTTCTGTTTCAAGACTGTCAACATAGCTTGAAGATACATTCACTTGAGCTGTTATACTTGTAATGACAGCCATTAATACCATTACAATAATGAGTTTTCTCATTTAAACCTCCTGTTTTACCATTTGATATTGATTTCATTTAAATAATTTTGAGCTTCTTTATTACCATAATAGGCCGCCTTTTTCATATTCTCAATGCAATTAACCTTGTCTTTAAGTTTGTCATAAAGAACCGCAAGATGAAAATAGGCTTCATGATATTTGGAGTTATACGAAATAGATTTTTAATAATTTGATATGGCTTTGTCTTAGTTCTCTTTTCTTGCATAT
>JAGOCT010000187.1 GCA_017998585.1 Candidatus Cloacimonadota bacterium
CAGTGGATGAAAGAAAGCCGTTGAAAGATCAGATTGGTCAAATGAATATAACTGCAAAAAAAATGAAAAAAGTGATTGATATCGTAAAAAAAGACAACTCAATTAAAGCGGTTGTTTTGAGAGTTAACAGTCCTGGTGGATCCGCATTGGAATCAGATAAAATTAATTACTATATTGAAGAACTCAAAAAAGTAAAACCAATTGTCGTATCAATGAGTGATGTAGCTGCTTCTGGCGGTTATTATATCTCTGCCAATGCTAATTATATCTATGCTGATCCCTATACCATTACGGGTTCAATTGGAGTGATTTCAATGATACCTGATGTGAACAAACTGGGTAAAAAAATTGGTTTGAAATCAGAAAGTGCAGGATATGGTAAATATGTCAGTGCAATGGATGTGTGGAACCCAATAAATCCTGAACTCATAAATTCATTTCAGGAATCTGTAGATGATACCTATCTTGAATTTAAAACAGTCGTGTCTAGAGGTAGAAAAATCACTGTTGAAGAAGTGGATGCAATTGCTCAGGGTAAGGTTTGGAGTGCGAATGGTGCTAAAAACGTAAAACTGATTGATGAAATCGGCACACTCACTGATGCGGTTGAAAAAGCAGCAAAACTAGTTAATCTAACTACTTATACAACTGCTTATTACCCTGAAAAGAGAAATCTGCTGAATGCTGTTCTTGAAGAACAGTTTGATATCCAACTGGCCGCAAAAGTACTTACAGGTAAATACTCTGTTGAATATATCCCTCAACAGATAGAACAAACAATCAAGTCAGTAAAACAAAATCCTCTTCAGATGAAAATGCCTTTTTCATTCGAAGATTAAAATTTTAATATCAGAAAAACGTGGGCTGAAAATGTCCACGTTTTTTCATATCCATTTTTCAAGATTAAGATCTTTATGAGTGTAACAAGATTGAAGCAATCCTAAACAGTGAAATTCTGGTTATTAAATTTTTAACGAATTTAATTGACACAAAATCAAGTATTCTTTAAATGGGCGTTATGGATAGAATAAATAAAGAAAAATTAAATGATGTCATCAATACTATCCCTGAAGGTATCGGATTATTTATATGTTACCAGCAGGGAGAAGCACTCTTTTTTAAAATTACTGAGAACCTTCGTCGCTTTATCGATTTCTATTTGCTTGCAGATACTGAAGATGACAGGCTCTTATCTCTCAGACATCGCTATGATTGGCTTGAATTTACCTCAAGTAAGGATTTGTTTACCTGTTTGATTGAAGAAAAATTCTTTTTTAAGCAACATCAGCCTGTATTTAACAAGCGTCTGAGAGAATGGGAAAATTATGCGTATTTATCACTTCAATGGATGGAAGTCCCTTATATTGCAAGTAGTGGAGATACTTTAAAAAATCAGATTTATATTGGCCCTTTCAGGGATTCATTTTTTATTCAGGATGTAATTGATACCTTTGCTGATGTTTATCAGCTTCCCTCCTGCGCTGATGAAGTTTTTCCCTGTGAAAAGATGAATAATCAACAATGTGCCGGATTCTGTATGTTTGGTGATCATAGTGATTTAAGAACTATTTTGATTCATTATGTGATGACCCCCAATATATCTGTTTTGAAAGATTTGAAAAAGAAAATTGCCCAAACTGAAAATGAACTCAATTTCAATACGTCAGAAATATTACAGGCACAACATAAGCTGATTAGTTCCTATTATAGACAACTACTCTTTTTATACTGTACCAGACATATTAATGAAACCATTGAAATGAATGGGATGAAGGTCAATATTAGTCAGGGACTGATCAAGACTATAGAAAATACAAATGGAGAGTCCCTTGCTTATTTCAGAGAAGATTTGCCTCGAAATAATGAATTGCTGGCTGTCAACAAAGACGAACTGGACGAAAGATGGATTATTTTCCGGACATTAGAAAAAGATAAACCGAACTATATAAAAGAATTGTATCAGAATCAGTTTCATCAGATAGGAAAAATCATTATCGAAGATGCTGATCGTATCAATATGGAGGAAATATGATAGAGGAATTAAAAAAACTGCCAATTGTTAAGGCTCATTACTCAGGAAAAGTAAGAGATGTTTTTGATTTAGGGGATCAGTTACTGGTCGTTACAAGTGACAGAATTTCAGCGTTTGATGTTGTATTTCCAAATATCATACCTGAAAAAGGTAAAATTTTAAATCAAATATCTGTTTTCTTTTTTAAAAATACTTCACATATAATTGAAAATCATCTGATTAGCGATCGAGTGGAAGATTTTCCAGCTGAGTTTCATCCTTTTAAAGATCAGCTGGAAAAACGCTCAATGTTGGTAAAAAAGACTCGTGTTGTTCCCTTTGAATGTATTGCCAGAGGTTATATCTCCGGATCTGCGTGGGAAGAATATAAACAGTTTGGTACGGTCAGCGGTCAGTTAGTTACCGAGACGATGAAACAAAGCCAAAGATTCCCTCATGCATTATTTACACCTTCAACAAAAGCAGCCGAAGGTCATGATGAAAACATCTCTTATAAAAAAATGTGTGAAAGACTTGATCTCGAAATTGCAGAGATTCTGAAAGAAAAGAGTCTTGAATTGTACAAGTGGGCTCATCAGTTTTTATTAGAAAGAGATATCATTATCGCAGATACAAAGTTTGAGTTCGGCTCAATAGATAATAAAATTTATCTGATTGATGAAATTTTTACACCCGATTCCTCACGTTTTTGGGATAAAGATGAGTATGAAGTAGGTACTTCTCCAAAAAGTTATGACAAACAATTTATTAGAGATTTTGTGTCCCAATCAGGCTGGAATAAAATGCCACCTGCTCCGGTATTACCTGCTGAAGTCATTGAAAAAAGTTTGGAAAAATACAAAACCATATACCAGAAGATTACAGGAGAACAATTCTAATGGAAGAGATAAAAGATACTGAACAATCAAAAATTATGGTTGTAGTTGATGATGAGAATGATATTTTAGAGTTGTTGCAATCTGAAATTACTGATTATGATGAAACATTCAATATAAAAACATTCCATGACGGTTTATCTGCTCTACAGTTTATCAAACAAAACAAATGTGATATTCTGATAACAGATATTGCAATGCCTGATATGGATGGATATGAGCTCTATTCACGTGTGAAAGAATTACGCCCTGCTTTGCCGATTATCATGATGACCGGATTTGGTTATGATCCAAATCACATCGTAGTAAACGCAAAAAAAGCCGGATTAAAGGATGTTATTTTTAAACCATTTGATATTAATCGTCTGATGACAATGATATATCAAAGACTTTCTGAAGTTCAGGTGTGATTAAGAGACTATATTGAAATTATTTCTACCGTAATATATTCAGAAATTGAGGGAGGAAGCATGGAAAAAGAGCAGTTTGAAGCGCTGATGGATTTAGCGATGGAACGCGAAATTGAGTCTGCAAAATTCTATCATGATCTTGCGATTGTGATGGATAATCCTGTCGTTAGTGATATTTTTCTCAATCTGTCAAAAGATGAAGAAGAACATCGAAGTTTTCTGGACAATTACAAACAACAACCCTATATGCACTTAAAATTTAAAGAAATTGAGGCATATCATTTGAACGATAGTGAAGAATTACCTTTGCTTACGATGAAAATGAAGCCCGAAGATGCAATTAGTCTGGCAATAAAAAAAGAACAACTGGCTGTAGAATTTTATACTGATTTGGCAAATCGCTCTATCGATGATGATATTCGTAATACATGCCTTGAACTTGCAAAAATGGAGCATGGACATAAAGTAAAACTGGAATCTCAGTTTGAATTGTTTTTGAATAAGGGCACTTTTTAATATCTTACATACGGGAGGATGAAACGGGTGTTTCAACCGGTCTGCAAAACCGGTAGCAGGCGGATAAAACCGTCTGTGGCAGGTTCGATTCCTGCCCTCTCAGCCAATTTTAAGAGACCTTCGGGTCTCTTTTCGTTTTTATGGCTAAGTCATTAAAAAAAAATAAAAATATGTTTGACAAAGTATTGAAAAATAACTATAATAAGTTCAGATAAAGTGGGGGAAAGTAAATTATCAATCATATAAGGGAGGATGAAATGAAAACAGGAAGCAGTCAACTAATGCATGGGCTGATATTGCTGATGATGATGATTTTGGCAGTTAACCTGATGTTTGCTGATGTTACTGATGTGAGTAAGGAACTTAAAGAAAAGCAGAAAGCTCAGATTATGGAAAGTGAAAAGAAAAATGATCCACAAAGCTTTATGCTTGAGAAGGACAAGGTGACTGACGAACAAAAACGTCACGAAATGGAAGTTCAAAGAATGAACCTGTGTATTCAGAAAATCAATAACTTCTTAATCAGTAAGGGATATCAAACCGATAATGCCCCTTTTAAAATGAAATTTAAAAATATAATGAAGTTCAAATTTAAAAATAAAGCATATCTAAATAATAAAAGATTACCAAAAGAAGTGTCAAAAGAAGTTTTTAAACTTTATTACGAAACTTGTAAACAAGTTCGTACAAAAACACTCAATTTACCTGAGGGCTTAAAACTATACGATGAGTGCCCTGAACAAAAAGATTAAAATATGAAAAAAACAAAAAATGATAAGGGCGTTCTTTAGAACGCCTTTTATTTCTATGTTAAACTTTTTTGAACTCTTACAAATTTTTAGAATTACTAAAATTAATAATTGAACATAAA